>DATJBR010000001.1:0-3011 GCA_035515255.1 Lysobacter sp.
GTCGTCGACGTGCGGATACGGGTACACGTAATGCAGCCGCGTCCACAGGCCGAGTTCGCCCAGGCCTTCGCACAGCGCCTTCATCCGGGTCTGGTAGGTCTTGCCGCGCCACTCGTGCTCGGCGTAGCGGACATCCACGCCATAGGCCGAGGTGTCCTGCGAGATCACCAGCAGCTCCTTCACCCCGCCCATCGCCAGCTTCTCGGCTTCGCGCAGCACCTGGTCGATCGGTCGCGACACCAGATCACCGCGCATCGAGGGGATGATGCAGAAGCTGCAGCGGTGGTTGCAGCCCTCGGAAATCTTCAGGTAGGCGTAATGCTTCGGCGTCAGCTTGATGCCGGTGTCCGGGACCAGGCTGATGAACGGGTCGTGCCGCGGCGGCAGCGCCTTGTGCACTGCGGTCAGCACGCTGTCGTAGTCCTGCGGGCCGCTGATCGACAACACGCCCGGGTGCGCCTCGCGGATCACGTCGGCACGCTTGCCCAGGCAACCGGTCACGATGACCTTGCCGTTCTCGGCCATCGCCTCGCCGATCGCATCCAGCGACTCGGCCACCGCCGAATCGATGAAGCCGCAGGTGTTGACCACCACCACGTCGGCATCGTCGTAGCTGGGCACCAGGTCGTAGCCCTCCACCCGCAGCTGAGTGAGGATGCGCTCGGAATCGACCAGTGCCTTGGGGCAGCCAAGGCTGATGAAACCGACTTTCGGGGTTTTGGACAGGTTGTCTTGCAGGGGCATGGGGCGACCAGGTGGCGAAAAGGTAGGCATGAGCCATGCGCCGCGCGCCACGCACGGAGAATGCGGAGCGCTGCGACGAAGGTGGGGCGCGAATTATAGCCTTGGCGCTAGAATCGACCGGGAATGGCACCCGGCCACGCTGAACGGAGCCGACATGAACCGCTGGATCACTCTGGAAACCCCGCACGGACCCATCCGCGCCTGGCGTTGCGAACCGGCCGGCCCCTCACACGGGGCGGTGGTCGTGGCGCAGGAGATTTTTGGCGTCAACGCGCATATCCGCCACGTCACGGAACAGTTTGCGCAGGCCGGCTTCGTTGCCTTGGCGCCAGCGTTGTTCGACCCGGTCGAAACGGGCGTGGAGCTGGACTACGACGCCGTCGGGGTTGCGCGCGGACGCAAGTTGATCACGGCACTGGGCATCGATCGCGCCATGGACCTGATGGCCGCTGCCGCCGATGAACTGCAGGAGGAAGGGCTGCGCACCGGCGCGGTCGGCTTCTGTTGGGGCGGTACCCTCGCCCTGCTCGCCAACACCCGTCTGGGACTGCCTGCGGTGAGTTACTACGGCGCCCGCAATGTGCAGTTCCTCGACGAACCGCTGCGCGCGCCGATGATGTTCCACTTCGGCGACCGGGACCGCAGCATCTCGGCCGCCGACGTCGAACTGCATCGCAAGCACTACCCCGGCGCCAGCGTGCATGTCTATCCGGCCGGGCACGGGTTCAATTGCGAGCCACGCGATGACTACGAGCCCACCAGCGCTGCGCTGGCCTGGCAACGCACCACCGACTTCCTTCAGGAGAACCTGCGATGAGCCGTCAGGACCTCGGCTGGCGGCTGGACCCCCGCCTGGCCGACGACACCCACCCGGTCACCGTGCTCGGACTGAGCGAACTGCGGTTGATGGACGACGCCAACCACCCCTGGCTGATCCTGGTGCCGCGCATCGAGCACATCGTGGAGTGGATCGATCTGGACGCCGCCCAGCAGGCGGAGCTGACCCGCGAGATCGACCTCGCCTGCCGCGCGCTGCAGAGCGCATTTCGTCCGCACAAACTCAACGTCGCCGCACTGGGCAACCAGGTTCCGCAACTGCATGTGCACGTGATCGCGCGGTTTGAGAACGACATCGCCTGGCCCCGCCCGGTGTGGGGCAGCGCCACCGCCCGCCCCTATTCCGCCGAGCAACTGGTGCAGCGCATCCAGCTGTTGCATGACGCGTTGCCGGATTGAGATGCGTCTGACCCGGGTGAACTGCCGGCTCGTCGATCGTCCGATCTAATCCCCACTGCGCCATTCCTGACAGCCAATCACCACTCAGGTGCGCGGCAAGGTTACCCCGCGCTGGCCCTGGTACTTGCCGCCGCGATCCTTGTACGACGTTTCGCAGATGTCATCCGCGGCCGCCTGGAAGAACAGCATTTGCGCCACGCCTTCGTTGGCATAGATGCGTGCCGGCAGCGGCGTGGTATTGGAAAACTCCAGCGTCACGTGACCTTCCCACTCCGGCTCCAGCGGGGTCACGTTGACGATGATCCCGCAACGCGCATAGGTGCTCTTGCCGAGGCACACCACCAACGTGTCGCGCGGGATGCGGAAGTATTCGACCGTGCGCGCCAATGCAAAGGAATTGGGCGGGATGATGCACTCGTCCGCCTCGACATCCACGAAGCTGCCCGGATCGAAATTCTTCGGATCGACAATCGTCGAGTTGATGTTGGTGAAGATCTTGAACTCGCGCGAGCAGCGCACGTCATAGCCGTAGCTTGACGTGCCGTAACTGACGATGCGCTGGCCGTCCTCGGCATGCTTGACCTGTCCCGGCTCGAACGGCTCGATCATGCCGTTGGGCTGTTCGGACATGCGACGGATCCAGCGGTCGGACTTGATACTCATTCGTTCGGCTTCCCGGTGGAGGATCGAGCCTGACGGAAACTGCGGCCCGAAAGCCGGGGATTGTAGACCGGCGAACGCCTACCCAGCAGCCGGAAGCGGCACTCGCCCCGCGCCGACGAGAGCTACAACAACGATGCCGAGATCGACGGCGTGACGCGCGGCCGCATTGCCAGACGCACCGCGATCTGGCGTGCCGCATCGCGATACGCCTTCGCCGCCGCCGAATGCGGCTGCGCCAGCACCACCGGCACGCCGGCATCGCCCTGTTCGCGGATCGCCCGCTCCAGCGGCAGGCTGCCCAGCAACGGAACGTCGTACTGGCTGGCCATGCGCTGGCCGCCACCTTCGCCGAACACGTGCTCGGCGTG
>DATJBR010000002.1:0-4665 GCA_035515255.1 Lysobacter sp.
CACGCAATGGACGAAAAAACGCACGTTGCTGGATGCCGATACACGCAGCTGCGATGTCCCGCGTGAGGTGTTCGCCAGCAGCGGCGCGGCGCCGATGGTGCAGATGATCGCCTACGGCAACGAGCGCAGCATTGCCCAGCCACGGCCGGCCGACGCCTCGCGCGACTGGCAGCCAGCCTGGAACGTGCGCGTGCGCAACAAGTCCACCGCGATGCTGATGCCATTGGGTGCCGTTGGCGATCCGCGGGAAGCTGCCAAACCCGCGGCCAAGGACGCAGCCAAGAGCCTGCTGCGCGGGTTGCTCGGACGCTGACAGTGGTCACTCGCGCCCTGCCAATCCTCTTCACGGCAGGGCGGCTACGGCCGGCCACCGGCATGACAAAAACCTGACGCCGACCCTGGCCCGAATTGCCGGGCGCACCGTCCCCCGCCTGGATGCAGCGGTCCAACCCCGCCGCCTGCCTGCCCGGCATCGCAGCGGCCTCCTTCACAGCGGGAGCTGCATCCGCAGCTCCCGTGTTTTTCAGCGGCTCTCGCGCAAGGCCCGCTGCTCGACGATGGTCAGCGCGACGTGGTTGCGCAGGTAGGCCGGTTCGACCTGTTCCGGTGCGACCGCTTCGCCACGGGCGAATGCGGCCGCTGCCAGATGCGCCACGGCCGCCGCGTGCGGCAACGCGGCCGGATCGATGGACACGAAGCGCGACTGCAAACGCGACGACAACGCACCGTCACACGCGGCGAAGCCGGTGCCGATGCCATGCCAATCGTTGCGATCGTCCGGCAGTTCCGCCAGCTCCGGTGCGAGTACGGCTTCGGTGCTGATTGCGGCGACGTCGTTGCCATGCAACTCGAACGCACCGGTGTAGATCTCGTTCATGCGCGCGTCGATAGAGGCCAGCACCCGTCGGATGGGAACGTCTGACCGGGACGTCGCCGCGGGTTCCGGCGCACCCCCAACCAGCGATCCGGCAGCGAGCGCGGCCAGCGTCGACACCGGCACGATCGGCCGATCCAGTGCGAGGGCGATGCCCTGCCCGATCGCGATCGCCAGCCGCACGCCAGTAAATGCACCCGGACCGCGACCGAGGGCGATCGCGTCGAGCTGGGATTTCTTCAGCCCTGCTTCGACGAGCAACTGTTCCGCCCAGGGCAACGCCAGTTCGGCGTGCCGACGCGGCGCGATCTCGAAGCGCTCGCGCACGTCGCCATCGATCCACAAGGCCACCGAGCAGGCCTCGGTGGCGAGCTCCAATGCGAGCAACTTCACGGCACCACTCCATCTAGGGTTTCCGGCACGACAGCCGCGGCTGGTTGCAGTTGTAGTTGCGGTTGCGATTCCGGGGCAGGCGTCGACCCCGACTCCACTGCCGGTTCGGCCGTCATGGCCGAAGCAAAAAACGCGGCGACATCCTCCACCCGATGGGTTTTCGGCAGCGGCGGCAGGGAGTCGAGGAAGGTACGGCCGTAGCTCTTTGCCACCAGCCGCGGATCGCACAGCACCAGCACGCCGCGGTCGGTCTCGCTGCGGATCAGGCGTCCGGCGCCCTGCTTGAGCGCGATCACCGCCTGCGGCAACTGCTCGTCACGGAACGGATTGCCACCGTCGCGCCGGATCGCCTCCAGCCGGGCTTCGAACACCGGGTCGTCGGGCGCGCCGAACGGCAGCTTGTCGATGACCACCACGCTGAGCGCATCGCCCGCCACGTCCACGCCTTCGCGGAAACTCGCCGACCCGAGCAGCACACCGTTGCCGGACTCGCGAAAACGCTGCAGCAGCAGCGAACGCGGTGCCTCGCCCTGGACAAACAGCGGCCACGGACCATCGCGCAGCAAGGTGGCCGCTTCGCGCAACGCGCGGTGCGAGGCGAACAGCACGAACGCACGGCCACCGGAAGCTTCCAGCACCGGTTTGATCGCGGCCACGACCGACTCGGTGTAATGGCGGGCGGACGGCTCGGGCAGGCCCGGCGGCAGGTAGCACAGCGCCTGCCGCGGCCAGTCGAAGGGGCTGAGGGCCAGCAGGGTGGTCGGCTCCTTCAGCCCCAGCTTGATCGCGTAGTGCTCGAAGCGGCCGCCGATGGCGAGCGTCGCCGAGGTGAACACCCACGCCGCATGCGAGCGGGCGCGGTGCTGGGCCAGCGGGCCGGCCACGTCCAGCGGGGTACGGCTGAGGCGGAAGCCGCGCGCAGTGAGTTCGTACCACAGCACGCTGGGCTCGTTGCCATCGGCCAGCGGAGCGCGGTCGTCGGGATCGGCGGGCGGCGTCTGGTCGAGACCAGAATCGCTGCCGATCTCCATGAGGTCGCCCGATTCGTCGGTTCCCTCGTTGCTCGCATCCGCACCACTATCGTCGCGCCAGCGGCGCAGGCGGTTCTCGAACTCCTTGGCTCGCGCGGTGCAACTGTCGAACCCCGGCGCCGCTTCGCGCAGCGGCAACAGCGCCGCGTGCAGGTCGCGCAGCCCGAGCAGCAAGGCATCCAGCCCGGCTTCGGCATTGGCGTCCTCGGCAGCGCGGCGACGGGTGCCACGCACCGGCAACTCATCCATCGCCGCGCGCAGGCCGCGCACGGCCTGCTCCAGGGCGCGGGCCGGTTCCTGCAGCACCGCCAGCGCACTGGGCACCTGCTTGCATTCGGCCAGTGCGTCACGGGCCAGTTCGACCAGCGGACGCGCACTCAGCGCCTCGCCGAAAAACTGCGCAGCCAGTTCGGGCAACTGGTGCGCCTCGTCGACCACGAACGCCTGCGCGCCCGGCAGGATCTCACCGAAGCCCTCCTGCTTCAGGGCCAGGTCGGCCAGCAGCAGGTGATGGTTGACCACCACCAAGTCGGCGGCCTGCGCGCGCTGGCGGGCCTGCACGACGAAGCATTCGGAGAAGAACGGGCATTCGCTGCCCAGGCAGTTGTCGGTGGTGGAGGTCACCATCGGCAGCAGCGGCGAGTCGTCCGGCAACGCTTCCAGTTCGGCCAGGTCGCCCATCCGGGTGCGGCCGGCCCAGGCGACGATGCGCTGGAACTGGGCGGCCATCTCGCGGCTGTGGAAACGCGGCTCGCCCTTGGCCTGCTGCAGGCGGTAATGGCACAGGTAGTTCGCGCGGCCTTTCAGCAATGCCGTCTTCAGGCCGATGCCGAGCGCATCGCGCACGCGCGGCAGGTCGCGGTGATAGAGCTGGTCCTGCAGCGCGCGGGTGCCGGTGGACACGATGGTCTTCAAGCCCGACAGGATCGCCGGCACCAGATAGGCAAAGGTCTTGCCGGTGCCGGTGCCCGCTTCGGCCAGCAGCACACCGCGGGAATCGAAGGCGTCGGCCACGGCGGCGGCGAGATCCTGCTGGGCGGCCCGCGGCGCGAAGGCGGTGATGTTGCGGGCGAGATCTCCGCCTTCGCTCAAGGCAGTGCGGCTGGCGTTGCCCAGACGGCTTCCGGTTGCACGCTTGTCGTCCATCTCAGTAACGCGGCGGCGCGGTGACAGTGCAGGCATCGCGTTGGGCACGGGCGGCAGCAAGCGCATCGTCGCCATCGGTATGGCCGGTTTCGGCCGCCACCGGTGCAGCCTCTGCAGGCGCGCGGACAGCCAGCACCTGGACGACGGTTTCCCAATGACGGCGGCATTGCGGGCCGACTTCGGCGCTTGCAGCGATCGCCTGACGCGCCAGCCGTTCCGCCGCGTCGAGGTCGTGCTGCAACAGGGCGATCTCCGCACGCGCCTGCAGCAGGCGCGGATCGCCCGGCTGGATCGCCAGCGCCTGGTCGATCAGATCGGCGGCCTCGTCGTATCGGCCTTGCGCCTCTTGCCGGACGGCATCTTCCTGTAGATCACCGACCTGCGGATCACCCAGCGACCGGATCACCAGCTCACGCTGATCGGCGGCGCCCGCGGCGCGGATCGCGGCCACCATGGCAGGCGCGTCGAAAACCGGTTGCTGCGGTGTCGCCGGCGGCGCGGTGGTGCAGGCGGCCAGCACCGATGCCAATACGACGAGGGGAAGGTGACGCCAGTTCATGGAATTTCCTGCGGCTGTGGTGTCGGTGCGGGTGCTGTCTCGGGCGCAGGCTCGGTGCGGGTGCGGCCGATGCCAAACCATTCGCGCCAGCCGCTGCGGCTTTCGCCCTCCGGATCAAGCGTCGGATCGAACGCCGGCTCCGGTGGCTGGCAGGGCTCGTACGCGGGTGCGAAACCGGCCACGAAGGCGAACCGCGCCGCGCCGGGACAGCTGGCGTCGGTGGTATTCGATCTGTTCACCCACTGCCAGTCCAGTCCTTCGTCGCCGACCTTCAGCGGCGCGCTGGGCAGACGCTTGAACAGATGCGACCACACCCGCATGCCGCCGGTGGAGCCATACAGCCCGGTCGGCTGGTTCTGGTCGTTGCCGACCCACACCACTGCCAGGTGGTCGCCGGTGTAGCCCGCAAACCAACTGTCGCGGCTGTCGTTGCTGGTGCCGGTCTTGCCGGCGGCGTTGAGGCGGCCCAGGCCATCGGACACCAGTTGGCGTCCGGTACCGCTGGATACCGCGTGTTGCAGCGCGATGGTCACCAGCCGCGCGGCCACCGCATCGCCGTCCTGCGCGGGTGCGGGCCGGGTGTCGTAGCGGTTGAGTGCGTGGCCGTTGGTGTCCAGCACACCGCGTACCGCGTGCAGCGGCTGGATCTCGCCGCCCGACGC
>DATJBR010000003.1:0-1552 GCA_035515255.1 Lysobacter sp.
CTGGTTGGCGGTGACCAGCGCGCCCTGGGTGACCGAGGACTTGCCGATGCGGCCGCTGATGGGCGAGATGATGCGGGCGTAACCCAGCGTCACATTGGCGCTGGCAAGCGCCGCGCGTGCCGCCGCGGCATCGGCCTCGGCCTGGCGCAGGCTGGCGATGGCGTTTTCGTTGTCCTGCTTGCTGACCGCGTCGATCTTGGCCAATTCCGCCGAACGCTCCGCGGTCAGCTTGGCCGAGACCAGGGTCGCTTCGGCACGCGCGAGCTGGGCCTGCGCGCTGCCGGCATTGGCCTTGTAGAACGCATTGTCGAGCTGGTACAGCGGTTCTCCGGCCTTCACCAGACCGCCTTCGGTGAACAGGCGCTTCTCCACGATGCCCGAAACCTGCGGACGCACTTCGGCCACCCGGAAGGCATTGGTGCGGCCGGGCAACTCGCGGGTCAGGGTGGTGGTTTCCGGCTTCATGGTGACCACCGTGACGGCAGCGGCCGGCATCTGCGGCGGGGCCTGGTCGCCACTGCAGGCGGCAAGGGCGACGGCGAGTGCCAACGGCAGGAGAACCAAGTGGCGAGGGGACCTGGGCATGGGGAATGAACTCGATGGGATGAATAAAAAAGGGCGGTTCGATCCGCCCGAGCCGGAGAAGAATGAACGGTCATTCTTTTTTTGTCAATGGGTTGGACATCTAACTGAATAGGCGGGCTTCCCCTCAGTCATCGCGCACTCTCGACTGATCGGCTCGCGTCCGCCGCGATAGGTGCGGCGTCAGGGGCGTTGGTTGGCAGCAGCGCGGTGGCCATTGGATGGCCACCCATGGCCATCCGGAACCCGTGTCCTGGATGGCCTGTGCGCATGCCGCGCGGAAGCATTGCAGCCGCTGGTTGAAGCGGATGTGAGTACGGGCGCGGGGGCCGGCGATACCGGCTTGTCATCTCGCCGTGGTCGGCCGCGGGTCGCCCGTCCGGTGTTGCCCGCCGTCGAGCCAGACCGGCTCCTGCGCATACATTTCGCCGATCAACTGCTTCACCAGGTCGATGTCGCGCGAGTGGTCGTTGGCGCGGTAGCTCATGATGATCGGCGAGGTGGCGTGATCGTCCGCCAGGTCGCGATAACACAGGTCGGTGCGCAGGATCCGTACCGAGCTGGGGATGATGCAGGCGCCCATGTCCGCCGCGACCAGGCCCAGGGCGGTCTGCAGTTCGCGGACTTCCTGGGTTTCTCTGGGCCGCAGGCCCTGGTCGGCGAACAGCGAGAGCACCTGGTCGGCGAAGCTTGGGCGGGGTTCCTTGGGGTAGACGATCAGGGTTTCGCCGGTGACCGCGCTCAGCGGCAGCGGGCCGGTACCGCCGGCCAGCGGACTGGTCGGGGGCAGGGCAACCACCAGCCGCTCTTCGCGCATCACGATGCGCTCGACCGCCGGGTCGATCGCGCGGACGCGGCCGAAGCCGATGTCGATCCGTCCGGTCTTCAAGGCCTCGATCTGATCCATCGACATCATTTCGAGCAACTGGATGTCCAGCTCCGGACGCTGCTGGCGGAGCCGGCGCACCAG
>DATJBR010000004.1:0-2078 GCA_035515255.1 Lysobacter sp.
GCCGGCGTTGCAAAGAAAGTCGCAGCGGTGAAAACAACGGCGAGCAAAACGCGGAATGTGTGCATGCGCTTATGATACCGGCAGGTCGAAATTGGAGTTCGAGATGCGCCACAGCCTGTCACTGCTTGCCGTCGCCTGCGCACTTGCCGCGTGCTCGAACGGACCCGCACCTGATGCCACCCAGCCACCTCCCGTCGCCAAGCCGGCCGCCGCGCCGGACACCAGCAAGGCGACGGATGACGCCGGCGTCACCCGACTGACCATCTACAGCGGCGATTACGACGCGCTGGCCCGCGAAGAAAGCGCCCGTGCCGGCATGCCCGGTTATGCGCTGGTCGAGCGCCCCCTGCATTACACGCTCAAGGCCGGCCCGAACGCGGTCTCCGCCACCAGCGTGCCACCGGCAATGGACGTGGAAGCGGCCACCCTGCGCGCCCAGTCGCCCGGCATCACCCTGGAGTCCCAGCGCTACGTCGCCCCGCTGTCGGGTACCGCGGACGTGATCGCGCGCGTGCTCGGCCAGCGCATCGTCGTGGAGCACACGGCCGGCAACGCCAAACAGACCGACACCGGGATCCTGCTTGCCGCCAATGACGGCCTCACGCTTGCCTTGGGCGACGGGCGGATCAAGGTCATTCGCGACTACGACAATTTCAGCATGGTCGACGGCAGCAAGCTGGTGCCGCAACAGGCCGAACTGCGCTGGACGGTGAGCGCCAACGACGCCGGCGATGCCAACTTCCTGCTCAGCTATCCGATGGGCGGCATGGCGTGGCGCGCCGAGTACCTGGCGACCCTGACCCAGGGCGCCGGCGCGGAGTGCAAGCTGGCACTGGACGGTGCCGCGCTGGTGGTCAATCGCGCCGGCGTGGGCTTCGGCGATGCGCGGCTGACCCTGGTGGCGGGAGAGCCGAGACGCGCGCCGCTGCAGAAGGGCTACCAGCTCCGCAACCAGTTCGCGGCCGACTCCGTCGCGGCTGCCGCGCCGCCGATGCCGGCGACGCGCCAGTCCGGCGAATACCACGCCTACGAACTGCCCGGCACGATCGCCATCAGCAATGGCGCCACCGAGCGCGTACCCCTGTTCGCCCGGCGCGAGGCGATCGACTGCCAGCGCACCTACGTGGTGGACGCCGGCGCGCCACAATGGCCGACGCCACAACCGAACATCGACCCGGGTTATCGCGGCCAGACCGGCGCGCTGCCGGTCACGGCGACGGTCTCGATCAGCAACGTGGCCGATGCCGGACTCGGCCAGCCCTTGCCGGCAGGGCGCGTGAGGGTGTTCGACGGCAACGACTTCCTCGGCGAGTCCACCCTGCCGCATACCCCGGCCGGCGCGGATATCCGGCTCGCCGTCGGCAAGGCGTTCGACCTGCGGGCGGACCGCGAAACCACTGCCTTCCGCGTCGACCGCGCGGGCCGCACGATCACCGAATCGTTTGCGATCACCCTCGGCAACGCCAAGGACACCGGCACCACGATCCGGGTGATGGAACCGTTGCCGCGCTGGAGTGACTGGGACATCACGAGCAGCAGCGTCGAGCCGAAAAAGAAGGACGCCAGCCACGTCGAGTTCGACGTCCCGGTGGCCGCCAACAGCGAGGCCAAACTGACCTATACCGTGCGTTACCGCTGGGCCGAGGGCGTGAGCCCATGAGCCACGCTGCCATAAACCACGTCGAGACCATCCGGCACGGCGACATCGTCGAACTGAAGCTTGCCCGCCCACCGGTCAACGCCCTCGACCCGGCGCTGTGCCGCGACCTGCGCCATGCGCTCGATGCCGCGCTGGTCGGCGAGGCCCGCGGCATTGTCCTGTCCGGTACGCCGAAGATCTTTTCCGCCGGTCTGGACGTGCCCTACCTGCTGGGACTGGGCGACGACCGCGAGGCGCTGACCGCCGCATGGCAGGCCTTCTTCGGCGCCGCCCGCGCACTGGCCTCGTGCCCGGTGCCGGTCGTGGCGGCCCTCACCGGTCATGCGCCTGCCGGCGGCTGCGTGTACGCGTTGTGCTGCGATTACCGGATCATGGCGGCCGGCGATTTCCGCATCGGCCTCAACGAAACCCAGGTCGG
>DATJBR010000005.1:0-4471 GCA_035515255.1 Lysobacter sp.
ATGTCACCCGCACCACCGTCGACGGCACCGACACCCTCTACAGCCAGACGACCACCCGCGCCGGCGTCGCCCGTTTCGACTGCCTGCGCAGCGCCAGCGGGACGTGCCACTACACCGTGATTCCGCGGAACTGCCCGCCAGCGCTGGTGGCGCTGAACCGGCAACGCGGCCACTGCGGCCCCAAGGCGATCGAACGTTTCACCATCGCCAAAGGCGAGAGCCGCCAGATCACCGGCCTGCAGGATTTCCGGTTGTGCGTCAGTGGCGGGGACAACGTGACGGACGACGAATGCGAGGCATCACAGCCGCTGGCAAAGCAGTAACGGCACGCTGGAACCTCCGCTCGTTCGCCTCCACTCACCTGAGCCGGCAACACAGGAACTCCCGCGACCGGCACCGAGCCCAAGCACGAGGTACGACTCCTCTAACCCTTCCAGCGCGCCGCCCATGCCTCGCGTCGGGCCGCATCATGGAACGTCCAGGCGACAAACCGGCTTTGCTTGCTGCCCTGCGCCATCGCCACTTCGCGTATTTCCTGTGCGCCCGCCTTGTGCAGGTGACGACGCACGTCGGCGAGGTGTTCGGACTTCGCCACCAGGCTGCTGAACCACAACACCTGCTGCGCGATGGCGGCGCTCTCGCGGACCATCCGGCGGATGAAGGAGGCCTCGCCGCCGGTGCACCACAGCTCGGTCGCCTGGCCGCCGAAGTTCAGGGACGGGCCGTCGCGTCCCGGCGCGGGTTTGCCGAGCTGCTGCCATTTGCGGCGACTGCCGCGCGCGGCTTCCTTCGCGGAAGCGTGGAACGGCGGATTGCACAGCGTCAGGTCGAACGTCTCATCCGGACCCAGCAAACCGGCGAATATCTCTCCTCGTCCGGGCTGGTGGCGCAGCTCGATGGCCTCGTCCAGACCGGGATTCGCCCGCACGATGGCCGCGGCCGACTGCAAAGCGGTGGCATCGACCTCCGACCCCACGAAGTGCCAGCCGTACTCGCCGTGGCCCAGCAACGGGTAGATGCAGTTCGCGCCCACGCCGATGTCCAGCGCGCGCACCGCCGGACCGCACGGGACGACCCCGCCATTGGCCTCGGCCAGCAGGTCCGCCAGCCCGTGCAGATAATCGGCCCGGCCCGGGATCGGCGGGCACAGGTAGCCATCCGGAATCTCCCAGTGCGCGACGCCATACTGGACCTTCAGCAACGCGCGGTTCAAAGCCCGCACCGCTTGCGGATTGCCGAAGTCCAGGCTCATCCCGCCGGCGGGTGTGGTGATCAGGAAGGCCGACAACTCCGGGCAGCTGTCCGTCAGCAGCGCGAAGTCGTACCGGCCCTGATGGCGGTTGCGCGGGTGCAGCCCAACCCCCGCCGATCCGGATCGTGAAGACGGTTTCAACCGTTGGCCCTGCGATAGCGTTTCCGGCAGCCCTGATACCCGACATCGCAGGTTGCAGCATTCATCGGTTGTGATCCCCGGAAGCCGCGTCGCGCTCCACCGCGGCGCCGAGCCGGAAGCGGCAGGCTTCGCCGCCACGCACCAGGCATTCCAGATGCTGCACCTGGCGCCCACTGGCGGCCTCCATGAAAGCGATGTCGAAACGGCACACCTCCGGATGATTGCGGGCCAGTTCGTGGAATACGCAGTTGTAGGCCTCGACCTGCATTTCACCGTCGCGGCGGATCGCCTGCGCCTCGTAGCCCAACGCGTCCAGCTGCTGCGCCAACCTGCCGGCGGCGTCGCCAGTGTCGTTGGCGGTGTCGGTCGCCGCCGCCTCATGGCCAATCTCGCGTCCCATCGCCACCAGCATCGCCTGCACCTGCGCGGGTCCGGCATCGGCGTACAACCGCTCCAGCACCTTGGTGGCAATCAAACCGTAATTGCGTGGGAACAGCTCGCGCCCCGCCACCGTCAGCAGGTATCGCGCCTGCGGGCGACCGCCGCTTGCCCGCGCCACGCCGTGGCACACGAATCCACCTGCGAGCAACGCAGTGAGGTGCTGCCGCACTGCGTTGTGGCTGATGTGCAGCGACTTGCACAGCTCCTCGACCCCGAGGCCCTGCGCGGCGGACAACAAGGCGCGCAACAGCTTCTGCTGGGTGGCGCCGAAGCGGTGCAGGCCGCTCATGACTCAGCTCACCTTGTCCGGGAACTGCTTGGCAATCGCGCCCGCCAGCGCATCGGCGATGACGTCCATGTGCGCCTGCATGGCGACCCAGGTCTGCGCTTCGGCGTCCATGTCGCCGGCCATGATCTGCCGGGTCTGCACTCCGTGGTGGGCGCCGTGGGCGACCAGCAACCCGTTGACCGCGTCGAACGGCAGGTTCGGATTGGCGCCGGCCAGGAACGTGGCGATCTCGCCGGCGTTGGCGACCAGGTCGTTCATCGCCGCACTCGCCCCGGCGGCATCGCCCTGGCGGTTGGCGCCTGTCAGCGCCTTGACCCCGCCCCAGTGGCCGCCGAGCAGGCGCAGCATCTCGGTGCCGGCGGCGGCGCCATAGAAACCGGCCACCGCGTCGGCGATTGCCTTGGCGTTGTCGACCACCGCAGTCGCAGCGAGGTCCGCAGCGGCGGCATCATCGGCTTTCACGGCGAGCGCGTACTTGCGCGTTTCGACCACGTGGCCGTGCCACAACCCGCGCAGGGCCGCCTGCAGTTCAGGCGCTGCGGGCGCGGCCGTGGCCTGCGCCGCGGTGGTTGCCGCCAATGCGGCGGGTGTCGTCATCGCGTGCTCGTGCTCCTGCACGGGTGAGCCGATGCACGCGAAGCCAATCAAGGTGAGCGGGACAACGGTCGTGAGCAGTAGGGGTTTCATGGTCGAGGTTTCCAGTGTCGGGCCGCAAGAGTGCGGCAATCTCAGCGTGCCCGGTTTTCACCGTAACTCAATTTGGATATGTGTAAAGCCCATGCAACGTAGGAATTCCCGTGTGGCGAATGGTCGACCCCACGCCTGCAGGAGGCCGCGAACCCGGCGCTGGCATTCAGGCGTCGCGACGCGGCAGGGTCCAGTCGGGCCGGATGAAGTGGCAGGTGTAACCCTCGGGATAACGCTCCAGATAATCCTGGTGCTCCGGCTCGGCCTCCCAGAAATCGCCGACCGGCGCCACTTCGGTGACCACCTTGCCGGGCCACAGGCCGGAAGCATCCACGTCAGCGATGGTGTCCTCGGCAATCCGCCGCTGCTCGTCGGAAGTGGTGAAGATCGCCGAGCGGTACGAGCTGCCGCGGTCGTTGCCCTGCCGGTCCACGGTGGACGGGTCGTGGATCTGGAAGAAGAACTCCAGCAGCCGCCGATAGCTCAGCTTCGCCGGGTCGAAAACAATCTCGATCGCCTCGGCATGGCTGCCATGGTGGCGATAGGTCGCGTTCGGCACATCGCCGCCGCTGTAGCCGACCCGGGTGGAGATCACGCCATCCTGCCGGCGGATCAGGTCCTGCATGCCCCAGAAGCAGCCGCCCGCCAGCACCGCGCGTTCGGTACTCATCGCCTGTCCCCCACCTGATCCAGATATTCGCCGTAGCCCTGCGCCTGCATGTCGTCGCGATGGATGAAGCGCAGTGACGCGGAGTTGATGCAGTAGCGCAGCCCGCCACGATCCGCCGGGCCGTCGGGAAACACGTGCCCCAGATGGCTGTCGCCGTGGGCCGAACGCACTTCGACGCGGACCATGCCGTGCGTGGTGTCGCGCAGCTCGTTGACGTGGGCCGGCTCGATCGGTTTGGTGAAACTCGGCCAGCCGCAACCGGACTCGAACTTGTCCGACGAGGCGAACAACGGCTCACCGGACACGATGTCCACGTAGATGCCGGGCGCGTGGTTTTCCAGGTACTCGCCGGTGCCGGGACGCTCGGTGCCGTTCTGCTGGGTGACACGGAACTGCTCCGGCGTGAGCCTGGCGATCGCGTCGGGGTTCTTGCTGTATTGAGTCATGGGCTTCTCCTGGAGACCGCCGTCGCTTGAACGGGACGGAACCCTCTCCAGATGGTGGCGAACGGAGTGATTCGCAACACCGCCCGGACACCCTGCGTCACTGCGCCCGTCATACTTCGCCCCCTGCACATGTGCGCACTTGTCGATCCGGAGCCTCCCGATGCGTCTCGCCATCCTCTTCGCCACGGCCGAGGTCAATGCCGGCGTTTCCGACAATGCCTCCAACGCCCAGGTCGTCACCAAGAGCTCGATCTCGTTGGCCCTGAGCGGCAAGGGCACCGGCCGCACGCTGGGCGTGTCGTTTGGCAGCTTCATCATCACCGCGCGCTGAAAGCACACAGCCCCTCTTTCGCGCGCTCCGCCAGACGCACAAAAGAGGGATTGCCGGGGATCCCTCACCCTTGCGCCGCGCGCTCCAACTCGGCCAAGTCGATCTTCTTCATCGACATCATGGCCTCCATCACGCGCTTGCTCTTGGCGCGGTCGGGGTCGGCGATCAGCCGGGTGAGACGGCGCGGGACGATCTGCCAGGACAGACCGTATCT
>DATJBR010000006.1:0-1744 GCA_035515255.1 Lysobacter sp.
CTGCTGGCGCCCGACGGCTGGGCCAGCCTGACCGGCCTGCACTGGATCGAACCCGGTCCGCATTACGTCGGCAGCAATGCCGGCAACGGGATCAAGCTGACGATGGGGCCGCAGCACCTGGGCATGATCGATCTTCGCGACGGCCAGATCCGCTTCGTGCCCGAGCCCGGCGTGGCACTGACGGTCGACGGCGAAGCCTTGGCGGGACCCACCTCGCTGCGCGTCGACGACGATCCCGCCGGGCCGAGTGTGTTGGGTTTCGATGACGGCAGGGGACAGGCGACCGTGATCAAGCGCAACGGCCGCTACGCGCTGCGTGTCCGCCATGCCGAGGCGCCCAGCCGTACCCGCTTTGCGGGGCTGGACTACTGGCCCGCGGATCGCGCCTGGGTGGTCGATGCCGGGTTCGTCGCGCACCCGGCCGGGCAGACGATGGAGATCGCCAACATCGTCGGTGCGTTCGACGAAGTAGCCAACCCGGGCGTGGTCGAATTCGAGCGCGACGGCGCGACGTACCGGCTGGAAGCGATCGACGAGGGTGGGGACGAGCTGTTCCTCGTGTTCGCCGACCGCACCAATGGACACGGCAGCTACGGTGCCGGCCGCTTCCTGTACACGCCCAAGCCCGATGCGGACGGCAAACTGGTACTCGATTTCAACCGTGCCTACAGCCCGCCCTGTGCGTTCACCGCCTTCGCCACCTGCCCGTTGCCGCCGCCGGAAAATCGCCTCGATATCGCGGTGACCGCGGGCGAGAAAGCCTACGCCCATGCCGATTGAACGCTTGCGTGGACGGCTGCGCGGATTGTCCGGAACTCCCATGCCTGCATTGAAAGGACTGTTGGCCTGCCTGCTCGCTGTGTCCAGCGTGGCGTCCGCTGCGCTTGTCCGCGACCGCGCAATGCCGGACGTGGTTCCGCTGCACGAGGCCGCCAGCGGCATTCCCGCCCACGAGCCTCCGTTGCCGTTGTTGTGGAAGGTCTCCGATGCCGACAACGCGGTCTACCTGCTGGGTTCGTTCCACTTGCTCAAGGACGACGACTACCCGTTGTCGCCCGATATCGATGCAGCGTTTTCGGACGCCGAGCGGATCGTGTTCGAGGTGGCGCCCGAAGACCTCGCCGATCCGGACACCGGCCGCAAGTTCCTCGAGGCCGCCCGGTTCGTGGACGGCCGGACGCTGTCGGACGTGCTGGATCCGCGCCTGCGCGAGAAGCTGCATCGACTGCTCGCCCGGCAGGGCAGTTCTATCGGCCAGATCGAGCACTACAGCCCGTGGTACGTGAACCTGTCGCTGATGCTGGGCCTGTCGCAGTCGCTGGGTTTCCGCGCCGAGCAGGGACTGGACCGTTACCTCATGCAGCAGGCAGCGGAGGCCGGCAAGCCGACGTCCGGGCTGGAATCCATCGATGACCAGCTGCACGCGCTGGTCGCCTCGCCGATGGCGGAGCAGGTCGAGGGACTGGAGGATTTCATCGACCGGCCGCAGGAAATTCCCGCCGAATTGTCCAGCCTGCATCAGGCCTGGCGCGACGGCGACGTAGCGAAGCTGGATGCGTTGACCCGGCTGGAGATGCTCGACAAGACACCACAGACCTACCGGATCATCAACGTCGATCGCAACGAAGCCTGGCTGCCGCAGTTGCGGCAGATGCTGGACGGCCATCGACGCCTCGATTTCCTCGTCGTGGTCGGTGCCCTGCATCTGCTCGGTGAGGATGGACTCGTCGAGAAACTGCGCTTG
>DATJBR010000007.1:0-7481 GCA_035515255.1 Lysobacter sp.
GTGGCCGGCTTCTGCCTTGCGGGTCGTGGCCTTGATCGTCTCGAGTTGATTGAGCACCTTGATCCGGTCCGGCTCACTCAGCTCGTCCATGCTCTGCTTGCCCTCGATCAGACCCAGCAAGCGATCCTGCTGGCTCAACAGCCGGCTGCGCTCGGCATTCGACAGGTCGCCGTAGGCACCGCGCTTGGCGAGCACCTCGTCGCGGATGTCGAGTTGCTCGGCACGTACCGCATCCAGCGCAAGTCCTTCGCTGCCGGAAGCGGCGCTGGGCGAAAAAAAGCTCGCGGCAAGCAGCACCACGACGAACAGGAAGAATGGACGCATGGTTGAATCTCTCGAAGCGGAATCCCTGAGGAAACGACCTTAGCGCAGCAGCGACCGCTTCGTCGACGGGCGATGTTCCTGTCCCGGGCACGCTCAGCTCACGGCTCCGGGCGGCTCTCCCAGACCATACCGGCGGGATCGAATTCGGTGGTCTCCATCGACGGGGCGCGCCAGCCGAAGCCGCATATCGCCAACGGCCCTTCCACCAAGGGATCCAGGCCGAAGCCGCGTTCGATGTCGACCTCGTTGATCGCCGAGGTCACGAACGCCCCCAACCCCAGTTCCGTCGCGGACAGGTACAGGGTCTGCGACAGGTGGCCGCTGTCGAGCACCAGCGCGCGATAGGCCTTGGCGTGGTGGCGGTACTTCCAGAAACTGCGGGCGAAACGCGGGGTCAGCACCACCAGCACCGGCGCGTTGGCGAACCAGTGCTGGCCGGCCAGCGCGAGCCGGGCGAACTCCGCCAATGGCAACTCGGGCGGCGGCAATGGCTCCAGCGCGTGATCGACGGGGTGGTAGTGGTACAGCCCGGGCGCAATGCCCTCGACGTTCTGCACAACCAGATAGGCCTCGGTCGGATGCAGGCCACCGCCCGACGGGCTGGTCTTCTTGAGGAACACCGTGTCGTCGCTGACCCGCACCTGCGCCTGCGCGGAGACCACGCGTTGCAGCATTTGCGCGAACAGCTCTCGGGTGAGAGGTAGCGCGTCGTCAAAGTTACGACACGTCGCGCGACGCGCAAGCAAACCATCGAAATCAGTGTTGGGCGCGCGCGGCAGCGGCAGCCGTTGCGACGCATCCACGCGCTCACCGATGTGCGCAGGCGGTGGACCGAAGCGCTTGCGCAAGCCGGTGGCCGTCAGCAACCCGCTCTCTTCCATGGCCTGCACACCATCGACGCCATGCCAACGCCCTTGTCGGTGGAACAGCGCGGCCAGCGACCACCAGTTCGCCGCGCGGATCGCTTCGTCGCGTTCACGCTGATCGACGTGACGCCCGTCATCGGCAATCACCAGGCCTTCCCGCAGCAAGGATTCGAACGTATCGGCCCGGTGTGGCGGCAATGTCCCGCTGTCGACCCACATGCCGGGACTCAGCGCTCCGAGCAACTCGCGCTGGGCTGCATCTATCTCAACTTCGTTGTCGAGGTGCGGCGCCATCGCCAGCCAACGAGACGTCCGGCTCAGTCCCGCTCCGCCGGTCAACAACGACTCCAGGTCGAACCCCACGTCTTCTCTCGACTCGAAAAACAGTACCGCGCAACGACGGACTCGCATGCCTTGTCTCTCCGATAGCGTCTGACTGGGAACTATCGCTAGTATGGAGGGGCGACCGCATTCCGGCTTCGCCCTTTTTCGGAGATCATCATGCAGGCAGCCACTCCAGATCTCTCTTGCAACCCGCTGGTACTCGACAAGCCTACGACCGGTAAAACCAAACTGGACCCCACGGTCGCCAGCCGGCTGTTGGATTTACTCAGCAGCGATGACAAGTTCCGCGCCCTGTTCAAAAGTGACCCCATGGGCGCGCTGATCGAAGCGGGCCATGTTTTCCCCGCAAACCAAAAATCCGGCGGATTGGGCGAGGTGCAATTTTTCCCCGGTCTCTTTTGCTATCTGGTTGGCGAACTCGCGAGCAAAGAGGAAATCGCGGCAACTCGCGACCTGATTCATTCGCATTTGATGTCAACTACAAATCACCAGGTCATTTTTGCGTTCGAGGCAGGGAAGATCGAATCTACACTCACCTTGAAGACGGCAGACGCCGGATAATTTCAGGCAGCAATTCGGCAGTTAACTTTCTTACCAGGGGGCAACATGGCTAACACTCAGGGCGATGCGGGGCATCCGCCACTGGATCCGAACGTCGCCGACAAACTGCTTGAACTATTGAGCACCGATGACGAGTTCCGAGCTAAGTTTGAGCAAGATCCGTCTACTGCATTAAAACAGGCCGGCCTTCCTGACGCGGAGACAGCCCTAAGCGGAATAAGCTGCATGCGCGTTAGCAACTTGGCATCCAAGGAAGAAGTTCAGGCGTCTCGCGATGTATTGCGAGATTATCTGACTTCGGCTGGAACGCATGTGGTGGTCTACTGTTTTGAGGCCGACAACGTGGCTGCGAGCCTCCGCCGAAAATAAGGCGAAAGGTCGGCTTCCGGCCAAACGCGGCGGAAAGCATCGGCTTCCCGTCGCGCCTCCTCAGGTTGTCCTGCGGCAGCCCAAAGCTCAGCCGTAGCAAGGTGAGTCAACTTCGTATCGACCACGTTCATTGCTTGGAATACCTGTCCACCAATGGGTTCGCTATAAGCCAAACCCCTGTGCGCCGCAATCCAGTGACTTTCAAGCGCAGCTTCGTCAAATCGCCCTGCTGCCTGCAGAGATTCGCGCAAGGCGACGTGGACTTGAAATGGCTCGGAGCCGTCACTTAGGTTAAGCAACTTCTCTACGGCCTCGATCGGCTTATCCGACAACCGCAACTGCTCGGCATGCGCGAGAGCCAGCAACTTCGTTGCTGCCGGATTACCTGAAGCCCGCACTTCTGGCTCCAACATAGGCAAGATATCGTTAGCGACCTCGCCATGTCCTAGGCGTTGACTCAACATCACCACTGCCAATCCCATGGCAAGCAGATCATCGCGATCTGCATTGCTGGGAGACCGCGCGTCATCAACAATCTCTCGCCCAAGAGTCTTCAACTCTTGGGATGAGACTTCATCCGGGCGTTGCAGCCCTTGAACCATCAGTTCATTGATGCGGAACGGGTACCTCAGCAACGCATCGGCCGTTGCAGCCTCGTCGACCGCTAGACTGACAAGAATCTCCGCTTCATCCAAGTGACCTTGGTCGAGAGCTATGGCGATGCGCTCGAAATGCTCTAGAAGGTTCGCCTCCTCCAGTCCGCCGGAAGAGCTGGAGGCCAACAGTTTTTCTGCTTCTTCAAAACGGCTCATAGCCGCCAAAGCGGCTGCAGCCCGTCGACCCAGTGGATAACCCCCTAGTGCTGCTGCTCGCTGTAACGAGCTCAGGGCAGCGGCGTACTTATTTTGGGCCAGCTCAATGCGTCCCCGCAGGTTTATCGAGACATGGCGCAGGGGGTTCTGCGCCACGATGGCGGGTTCGATAGCATCGACGGCAGCGCTGTACTGTCCGGAGAGGAATTGACCCCACGCATACTGGTGATATCCCGCGAAGTAATCCGGGTAGGACTCTGACAGCAACATCCACTTTGGAGGCGCTTGCACGGATGGTTGCGGACCCAGTTCTGCCTTCCACGCATCTAGATACAGTGCATCCCGTGGCGGCACTCGATCCCGCAGCAATCTCGCCTTTTCCAGGTATGCATGCGCTTGCGCCGTGTCGGCGTTGCTGACAAATACTCGCATCGCGCCCATGTACGCCAACGCAAATTCTGGGTCCAGATCAATTGCTCTCAGAAAATGCTGCAGCGCACTTTTAAACTCTAACTCGCCATATGCGTCCAAACCGAGCGCATACGCGCGCAGCGCATCAAGGCTTTGGGTCGTCACCTGCGGCAACGGCGCCGAATCCCGCTCGATCGCCGCCATGGCCTCGCCGAGCTTGCCGCGCAGCGCCGCCGTTACCTCGTCAATCGACGCCAGCGCCGACGCCGTGCCCTTGCCGTCGGCGTATTCGGCATACACCGTGGTCTGGTTGTGCGGGTCGATCACCTCGGCGCTGATCCGGACGCGGCCACCGACTTCAGCGACGGTCGGCAGGATCACCGCGCGGGCACCGTCGCGGATGGCGATCTCGGAGGCGATGGCGCGATCGAGCCGGGTGCCGGGCTCGCGCTGCATCCGCGCAAGGGTATCGCGGGTTTTGAGGTCGCTGAGCACGTTGACGTGGCGCGACTGCTCCAGGCTGATCCGGAAGGCCTGTTCCAGCGAGTCGTCGAGCAGCGACTGGCCGGTGAGGTTGCGCAGGTCGGCCAGCACCACCCAGTCGCGCTCGTGGAACGCGAGCGCCGGCAGCGGCCGGCTGGCGAACCACGCGGCACCGGCCAGCGCGAGCACCAGCGCGAACTGGGCCACCAGCGCGGCCGGCCGACGCCACAACGGGATGTCGCGCCAGGCTTTCTTGCTGTTGTGCGGCGGGCGCAGCGAGGCAAAGCCCGGCTCGCCCACCTCGAAGATTTCCTGCGTCTGCGGCACACCCTTGAAACGCCAGCGTCCATGCGGCTTCCACAGCAGATGTTGGCCGCGCTCGCCCAGCTCGCGCGCGGCGCGGTGGGCCAGCGGCTCGGCAACGGCCGACAGCAGGGTCTGGCCGGGGCGCGCCATCGTCATCAATCGCGCGGCCATCGGTTTGGCGAGGCCTTCGACCTCGACCGACTTGGCCCCCACCTGCACCGCCTCGTCGCTGTTGCGCCAGATCAGCACTTCACCGACGTGCAGCCCGGCGCGGGCCTTGGGATGCACACCATACGAGGCGCCGATTTCCTCCAGTCCGCGATGGTAGTCGAGGGCGAAACCCAGGCCGTCGATCGGACGTTCGAACAACAGCAGCATGCCGTCGGAGCGGTCGATCAGGCGTCCCCGCCAGGTCTGCTGCAATTGCAGGACCAGGCCATCGTGGGCGCGGAACAGTTCCGCGGCGGTGCCGTCGCCGAGCCGCTCGACCAGCGCGGTGGAATCGGCCAGGTCGGTCAGCAGGATCGTGCGCAACTGCGGCACCCCGCCGGAACTGGCGGAAGCTGCGGTGTGGTCGTCGGGGTTGGTCGATGCGCTCATGGGGCTGGGGTACTCAGGCCGTGGCGTCTGGAACGTCCTGCCACTCTACCCGGTTGCCGCCGAGCTGCTTGGCCCGGTACAGGCCGGCATCGGCACGCGCGTACCAGTGGTTCCATTCGGTATCGGGCTCCACCAGGCAGGCGCCGACGCTCAGGGAGCAGATCAACGGTGGGGTCTGCGGCATCTTCAACAGCCCCTGCACGGTGCCGACCACGAAGTCGGCATAACACAGGAGTTCCTCCCGGCTCTCGGCCTTGAGCAGCAGGCAGAACTCGTCGCCACCCAGCCGGCAAGCGATGTCGCCGTTGCCGGCCACCGATCGCAGGAGATTGGCCACGGCCTGCAACACGCGGTCGCCCACGAGGTGGCCGTGCTCGTCGTTGATCCGCTTGAAGCGGTCGCAATCCACCAGCACCAGCCCCAGCCCGCTGGTGGCACCGTTGCGGCGGCGCTCTTCGAGGTGTTGCAACAGTCCGCGGCGGTTGTGCAGGCCCGTCAACTCGTCGAGGCGGGTCAAGGCCTCGGTCTGGTTGAGCCGGTGGGTGGTCACGTGCAGCCGGTCCAGCGTGGCCTGCAGGTCGTGGTTGCGTCGACGCAGCCGGCGGATCAGATCCTGCTCGTTGAGCACCACCCGCGCGATCGCCCGGCGCAGGAAGCGCGACACCAGCGCGGGGTCGGTATCGACCAGACGCTGGAATTCCTCGTGGCGGATTTCCAGCAATTCGCCGCCGACGGTCACGTTGGCATCGGCGCTGCGCGCATGGTCGCCTATCAGCAGACCGAGCTCACCGAAGAACTCCCATTGCGCCAGGCTCTTGGCGACCAGGTCATCACCGAACTCCAACTCCACCCGGCCGCTGACAACGACGTACATGCTGGTGCCCAGATCGCCGCGCCGGAACAGCGAGGTACCTGCGTCCGTGCTCCGTACCCGGGCGACCGAAGCAAACAGGGCGTATTCATCGGCGGAAAGCCGGTCGTCCATTTCCGGGTCGCGCAGGGCCGTGCTCCCGCTGTCTACCGGCGGGGAAACCTGATTGTCTGGTTCACAAGCCGGGACCGGCTCCGTGGCCTTCATCCCACTCCCCGATCGGTGGCGATCCGGGAGCATAGCATCCAGTCTGAACGGGCAATGACGACCTCCGGAAAGCGCATTACGCGCTGCGCAAAGCGCCCGCTTCAGCCTTTCAGCAGATGCAGCGCGCCGGTCTTGTGGGCGGCGATGTGGTCGGTCCTGTCGCTCCGGATCTCATACTGGGGATCGTCCGCGCTGGCCCGGTGGGGGTGGCCCTTATAGTCGAAGTCGCGGGTGTGGATCTTGATGATGGTGCCGCTGACGTGGCCGGCCTCCGAGTTCCAGCCGACGTGGTCACCGATCTTGAATCCGGCCATGACAGCGCTCCTCCTCGCAGGATGGGTATCGGGAGCGCGGCGCTCCCGGCGGACTCACCTTATGCGCCCGTCCGTGGGCGCTGCGTCATGTGCATATCTGCCGTGATCGCACGCGCGATCGCGACGCCCGGCCGTCAGGCAACGGCGCGCTCGCCATGGAACTGCGCTTCCTCGGTGGAGCCCTTCAGCGCGATGGTCGAGGACTGCCCACCCTGGATCACCTGGGCCACCGCATCGAAATAGCCGGTACCGACCTCGCGCTGGTGCTTGACCGCGGTGAAGCCTTCGCCGGCCGCGGCGAACTCGGCCTGCTGCAGTTCGACGAACGCGCTCATCTGCCGCTGCGCATAGCCGCGCGCCAGGTGAAACATGCCGTAGTTGAGCGCATGGAAACCGGCCAGGGTGATGAACTGGAACTTGTAGCCCATCGCCGCCAGCTCGCTCTGGAAGGTCGCGATCGTGGCGTCGTCCAGGTTCTGCTTCCAGTTGAAGCTCGGCGAGCAGTTGTAGGCCAGCCACTTGCCGGGGTACTTCGCGTGGATCGCGGCGGCGAAGCGGCGGGCGAAGTCGAGGTCGGGCTTGCCGGTCTCGCACCAGACCAGGTCGGCATACGGCGCATAGGCGAGGCCACGACTGATCGCCTGGTCGATGCCCTTGCGGGTCTTGTGGAAGCCCTCGACGGTGCGCTCGCCGGTGACGAACGGCGCGTCGTTGGGGTCGATGTCGGAGGTCAGCAGGTCGGCCGCCTCGGCATCGGTGCGCGCGACGATCAGGGTCGGCACGTCCATCACGTCGGCCGCCAGGCGCGCGGCGACCAGCTTCTCGACCGCTTCCCTTGTCGGCACCAGCACCTTGCCGCCCATGTGCCCGCACTTCTTCGCGCTGGCCAGCTGGTCCTCGAAGTGCACGCCGGCGGCGCCGGCCTCGACGAAGGCCTTCATGAGCTCGAACGCGTTCAATGGGCCGCCGAAGCCCGCCTCGGCGTCGGCCACGATCGGGGCGAGCCAGTACG
>DATJBR010000008.1:0-19028 GCA_035515255.1 Lysobacter sp.
TTGCCGGTGTTGCCACTGGTGGCCTCCACGATCGTGTCGCCGGGCTTGAGCAGGCCGGCCTGCTCGGCCCGTTCGACCATGTACTTGGCGATGCGCGCCTTGATCGAGCCCGAGGGATTGAGGAACTCCAGCTTGGCGTAGATGCCTTCCACTTCCAGCAGCGGCGTGTCGCCGATGGCATCCAGGATGCTGGTCGAAACCGAAGTGAAGCGGGTCGCCATGACGGCACTCCTGAAAAGAATCGTGGATCGCGCCGGATCACCCGGGACTGCCATCATCCGGGGCCGATGACGGCCGTGGAACGAGTGTCGCACCGCGTGCCGCGCAGCTTCCTGACCTGGATCAGGACCGGCCTTGATCGGAGCCCGACTCCGATCTGCCGTCAGTCGCGCGCAAGGCGACCGCCGCACCCAGCAGGCCCGGCGCGGGATGGGTCACGATCTGGATTGTTATCGTCGCCAGCCGGTCGGCCAGGCGGCCCTTGGCCAGAAACCGTTCGCGGAACGCGCTGTTCCGCAGGAGTGGAATGAAACGCGGCACGATTCCGCCCGCGATCACCACGCTGCGCGCGCCATGGATCAGGGCTATATCACCGGCCACGCTGCCCAGCACCGCGCAAAACCGCCGCAGGGCACAACACGCGTCCGGCTCCTGCTGTTTCAGCGCAGCCCTGAGGATCGCCGCCGGCTCGCGCAGGGCCACTGGCATGCTTGCCGTGGGATCGGTCGCGCCGCGCACCGCCGCATCGATCCGCGCCAGACCGGCTCCCGACAGCACGCGCTCATTGGACACCCGCCCCAACTGCGCCTCCAGCCATGCCACGATGGCGCGTTCCTGCGCACCGATCGGCGCGAACGCCGCATGCCCGCCCTCGGTATCGATCACCTGCCAACCGCGAACCCGGCTGCCCACCAGTTGCGCGACACCCAGTCCGGTGCCGGGACCGAGCACGCTGACCGGTCCCTGCAGTTCGGCATCGTCGCGGCCGTGCAGACTGACCCGGTCTTTCGCCCGCAGCGCCGGCACGGCCCACGCCACGGCGGCGAAGTCATTGAGCAGGCGCAACTCGGTCAGGCCCAACGCCTGTTGCAGCTCCGCACGGCTGAACGACCAGGCGTGGTTGGTCAGCTGGATCAGGTCAGCCGTCATCGGCGCCGCCACCGCGAACATTGCGCGCAACGGCCGCAGGCCGACGTCGGCCAGATACGCCCCGGCGCTGGCCTGCAGACTCGCAAACCCGGCATTGGGCACGCTGCGTGGATGCAGCAGCCGGGGCCTGGGGTCGGCCGGGTCGGTCAGCGCATACCGCGAACGGGTGCCGCCGATATCGGCAACCAAGGCCAGTTGCGTCGTCGCTGTAGCCATTGCCATCGCCTCCGCCAGCTCCGGTCCGATTGAACGGCCCGCCAATGCCCGGTGGCTGCCCCTCGACGGCTTGGCTTCCGACCAGGGCGATCCGTCACGCGGGACAAGCGGGCATTGTCGCGAACGCGGCCAAGCAGTCCCGCCGGCCGTCCGATGCTCACCAGGCACGATGGACGGACCCTCGCCGGAAGGTGTCCGCGACCCTGAATGGCGCCTGTAGTTCCTGTACCGCCCCGTTCACAATTCAGCGGGGATTTTGTCGTGGCCGGGATACTGCCGGGGCTCGCTCGCGATGTCGCCTTGGTTTGAGGTGGCCGCGGCGGACGGCACCACCCCTTTCAAGAGGCCAAGACCCATGAAGAAGTCACTGCTTGCCCTGACCCTGATTGCTGCCCTTCCGTTCGCCGCCTCCGCGGCCGATGGCATCTCCTACAACTATGTCGAAGGCGGCTACGTTGCCACCAACACCGACGGCCTCGACGCCGACGGCTGGGGCATCGCCGGCTCCGGCGCGATCGCGCCGAACTTCCACGTGTTCGGCGCCTACACCGGCCAGAAGACCGACAGCTTCCACGTCGGCCCGACCCGCTTCTCCGGCGTCGACATCGACCAGATGCGTCTGGGCGTCGGCTACAACCACGAAATCTCGCCGAACGCCGACCTGCTGACCCGCATCGCCTACGAGCGCTTCGAGGACGAGTTCGACAACAGCCTCAACGGCTACAGCGTCGAAGTCGGCGTGCGTGGCGCGATGACCAGCAACTTCGAAGGCTACGCGATGGCCGGTTACGAAGACGGCAGCGACTACAAGGGCGAGTTCTACGGTCGCCTCGGCGCGCAGGTCAAGTTCAACCCGATGTGGGGCCTGAGCGGCGACGTGAAGTTCGTCGACGGCGACACCCAGTGGTTCATCGGTCCGCGCATCACGTTCTAAGCGTCACCCTGCAGCAAATCGCGATCTATCTCTCTCCCCCTGATCGTCGCGATCAAAAAAGCCCGGCTTGCCGGGCTTTTTTCTTGCTTGCCTGTGGGGTTTTGCACGTGCGGGACGGGACTTCAGGGCACGATCCGCAAGGGATGGCCTGATCAACCACGATGATTTGCTCCCCAGTCCTCTCTCCCGCCGGGAGAGGGCTGGAGAGCAAACCGCCAAAACCAGCCGCTGGAATCAGCCGAACAATGCGCTGGGATATTCGGCTTTGCGCTCGCGCGCCATCAACTGGCGCAGGCCCTCGCCGGGCGTCATCTCGCCATGCAGCACCGCGTACACGGCCTCGGCGATCGGCAATTCGACCGCGTGCCGGCGCGCCAGCCGCATGACCTCGTCGGCGGTCTGCACCGATTCGACCACCTGGCCGATCTCGCGCACCGCGTCCTCGATCGACTGGCCGCGACCCAGCGCCAGGCCCAGGCGGCGGTTGCGCGACAGGTCGCCGGTGCTGGTCAACACCAGATCGCCCAGGCCGGCCAGCCCCATCAGGGTTTCCGGCCGGCCGCCGAGGGCGCGGTTCAAGCGCAGCATCTCGTTCAGGCCACGGGTGATCAGGCCGGCGCGGGCATTGAGCCCCAGCTCCATGCCGTCGGCGACGCCGGTCGCCACCGCCAGCACATTCTTCATCGCCCCGCCCAGTTCCGCACCAAGCATGTCGTCGCCGGTGTAGGCCCGGAAGGCCGGCCCGTGCAGGACCTCGGCCACGCATTGCGCGAACGCCGGGGTGTCGGAATGCACGGTCAGCGCGGTCGGCAGGCCGATCGCGACCTCCTTGGCGAACGACGGTCCGGTGACTACCGCCAGTGGCACGTCCCCGCCCAGCACCTCGGCGGCGACTTCATGCAGGAAACGCCCGCTGCCGGGCTCGAACCCCTTGCTGGCCCACGCCACGCCGGCCTTTGCGGGACGATGTGGCGCCAGTGCGCGCAGGGTGTCGGCAAACGCGTGCGAGGGCACCACCACCAGCACCAGATCGGCATCGTGCAGCGCAGCCGCCAGGTCGGTGGTCGCGCGCAGGGTGTCGGGCAGGACGATGCCGGGCAGATAACGGGTGTTCTGCTGGCCCTGGTCGATCATCGCCACGCCGGCCGCATCGCGACCCCACAGCACGGTGTGATGGCCGTGACGGGCGATCAATGCCGCCAGCGCGGTGCCCCAGGAACCTGCCCCGAGCACCGCCACCCGCAACGCCGCCTGATTCGAATCGGCCTGCTTCAAAACAAAGTGCTCAAAGTAATGTGCTCAAGCCGGTTGGCATGCCGGAGCGGATCAGGCGTTGCCGGCGGTCTCGACGCCATCGAGCCCGTCGACCAGACCTTCACCCTGCTGCGCCGCGCGCTGGCGCAGACCTTCCGCGTACAGGGCCTCGAAGTTGATCGGCTGCAGGAAGAACGGGGGGAAGCCGCCGGCCTGGACCAGGCTGCTGATCAGCGCGCGCGCGTACGGGTACAGCACGTTCGGGCAATGGGTGCCGAGCATGCCGTCCAGCTGCGCCGGCTCGAAACCGGTCATGCCGAACACGCCGGCCTGCTTCACTTCCACCAGGTACAGCGGCTTCTCGTCGGCGTTGCAGGTCAGGGTGATACCCAGCACGACTTCATAGGTGTCGTCGTTGATGCGCTGGACGCTCTGGTTGAGGTTCATCTGCAGCTGCGGCTGGGCCTGCTCGTTGAACACGGCCGGCGCACCGGGGACCTCGAACGAGACGTCCTTGGCGTAGATCTTCTCGACCGTGAACGATGCGCCAGTGGCGGCTTCGGCCGGCGCGGCGGCACCGTTGAGGGTTTCTTCGGACATCGGATAACTCCAGCGTTAAAGGCGGAAAAAATCGATTATGGCACGCAACATTTGCGCGCCCGGACTAAAGCATTGGGGCATGTGGCGGCACCGCAAGGGCGCGACGACAAGGCCTCCGCGGGAAAGTTCTCCGCAGGATCAGCCGCGGCGGCCCTTGATCAGCGGCAGGTCGGCATGCTGCCAGGCCTGGACACCGCCATCGAGCCAGTAGACCTTCTCGAAGCCGGCCTTCTTCAGGCGTTTGGCCGCGCTGGCCGACGCCTGTCCGGTGCGGCAGGTCACCACCACCGGCAGGGTCTTGACGGCCGCGAGCAGCTTGCTTTCCGGATCGAACTGGCTCGGCTGGACCGACTTGCTGCCGGCGATGTGGCCCTTTTCGAAGTCGTTGCTGGCCGACAGGTCGATCACCAGCGCGTTGTCGCGGTTGATCAGCGCGGTCAGCTCGGCCGGCCGCAGCGCGGTGTAACCGCGGAACAGGCGCGCCACTTCGGTGTAGGCCAGTGCCAGGGTGAGGCCGACCAGCGCAATCGACAGGAGGGGATTGCGCTCGGCGAAGGCCAGCAATAGTTCGAAGGTCACGGGATCACGGGCAGGGCGGCGGGGCGGGGATTGTCGCCCAGTGCCGGGACGGGTGCAAAAGCGCGATCATTCGCCGCCCCACAGGTCCGGCAGGTCGCTGACCAGCCACCAGCCCTTCGCCTCCTCGTTCCAGCGCCACTGCTCGCGGTACGCCACGATGCGCTCGGCCATCGTGTGCCGGTTGATCACGCCGATCTCGACGTTGCGCATCGCGGTGCCACCCTTGAGGTTGCTGGTCGCGCCGACTTCGCGGTAGGACGATACCTGGACCTGCTCGTAACGCTTCATCTGCAGGTCGGTCAGCGGGTTTTTCTCGCGGACTTCCGGGTCGACGAGGTTGCGCGCGCCGCCGAAATCCCCCCAGCGGATCGCCCCTGACCAGGCGTACTGGGCGGTATCCAGGGCGCTCGCGGCAGGGCCGGCACTGGCGCAGCCGGCGAGCACGAGCATGCCCAGCAGCGCGCACGCCAGCCATTGGAGTGCATGTGCGGGACGCCGGAACGCATCGGACCGGTGCGGGCAGGACGGGAACAGCGTGTCTGATGACTGCACGGGACAAGCACTCCGGGGCATTGGCGAAGCGCCCATCGTAACGGTCGCCACGCGCTGCCGCTCAGCGCACGATGGCGACATAGCGGGCGGTGAAGTCGGTCGCGATACGGCCATCGGCCAGCGGCACCCGCGCCACCAGCGTGGTCCGCGCACGGCCGCGCTGGCGCAGGGTCGCGATGAAGCCGTCCCAGCCCGCCTTCGGGGCTGCTGCCGGCGAGGCCAGCTCGGCAGTCACGTGCAGATCGTCGAAGACCGGCAGCAGGTAGCGGATCTGGCTGTCGGCGACATAGATCTCGGCATCGATGCCGGCCGCCTCGACCTTCAGCGATACCAGCGCCCAGGACGCCAGTGTCATCAGCGAGGCCAGGCTGCCGCCAAAGGCGCTTCCCTTGTCGTTCACATGGCGCGCCAGCGGTGCGCTCAACTGCAGGCGTTGGCCGTCGTAACCGCGGATCTGCGGCTCCATCGCCACCACCGGCGGCATCGATCGGAAATGGTGTTCGAGGCGTTGCAGGGCATCGCTATACGGCATGGGAACTCGGTTCGGCCGGGCTTGCCGGCAAGTCGGAATGGGCGACAAGGCGCATGCAGTGCATTGCGGTGCATGCCAAGCTGTTGCGATGTCATCGTCATCGCGCTCGTCGCCAGCCGCATGGTACGTGATCTCGCTGCGCCCGCGTGGCGGGAACGGAGGTCTGCGCCGCGCCGCCGCGCGCCACGGCGGCGGCCTGCTGGCGTTGTCGCCCTGGAAGCTGCAGACCATCGACGATGCCGACAGCCGCGCGGGGTTGCGGACGGCACTGGCGGCGACCCGGGTGATGTTCACCAGCCCGGCCGCCGCACGTGCAGCCACGGCACTGCAGCCGATGCGGCCGCTGCCGGGCCAGGCGTGGTTCGCGGTGGGTGCCGGCACCGCACTGGCATTGCGCCGGGCCGGCGTCGACGGGGTGATCTCGCCCGAGCGCATGGACAGCGAGGGCCTGCTCGCACTGCCGGAGTTGCAACAGCTCCAGGGCAGCACGCTGGGCCTGGTCACCGCACCCGGTGGACGCGGCACCCTCACCCCGGCCCTGCAGGCGCGTGGCGCGCGGGTGATCCGCGCCGACGTGTACCGGCGCGTACCGGTAACGCCCCCGCCACGCGCATTGGCGGCGGTTCGCGGACTGACGGCGCCGGCGGTGCTGGCCGTGTCCAGCGGCGAGGCGCTGCAGTTGAGCGTGGACTCGCTGCCGGCGGACGTCCTTGCCCGGCTCCGCACGATGCCGGTGGCGGCCGCCAGCGAGCGCCTGGCCGAGCTCGCCCGTGCGCTGGGGTTCCCGCACTGCCGCCGCGCGCTCAGCGCACGCCCCGCCGACCTCATCGAGGCCGCCGTGACGGCACTGGGCTGAACTCGGACCGGCCACCCATCCGGTAGCATGGACACCTCCCCCGTGCCTGCGCCCGCCGTGTCCACAAGCCTTCCCGATTCGCCTCCTCCTCGCCGCCGCCGTGCCCGGCTGTGGCGACTCCTGCTGTGGCTGATTCCCTTGCTGCTGCTCGTGGTCGCCGGATGGCGGGGCTGGCAGTGGTGGCAAGGCCATGAAGCCGCCGACCGCGCGACCAGCAGCGATATCGGGTTGCGGCTGGACGGCTTGAACGAACGCATCGGCGCCCTGCGTGGCGACCAGCGCGCGCAGGCGCAGCGGCTGCAACAGACGATCGCCACCAACCGGGTCCTGCGTGACGAACTGCTCGGCCTGGGCGAGCGCTCGGCGCTGATCGAAGACAGCTTCGCCAAATACACCGACCCCTCGCGTCATGGCGCGCAAGCACTGCGTCTGGACGAGGCGGAATTGCTGCTGAGCCTGGGCCAGCAACGCCTGCTGATCGCCGGCGACCTGGATGGGGCCCGCCGCGGGTATGCGCTGGCGGCCGGCGTGCTGGCAGGCGTCGACGATCCGGCATACCTCAGCCTGCGCCAGACCCTGGGCCAGGAGCGCGCGGCCCTGGACGCCCTCGGTGGCGAGCCCCGCGCGCTCGCGCTCGCCCGGCTGGATGCCTGGGCGCAGTCCATTGGTTCGGTCCCGGAACCCGCCGCCATCGACACCCGCACCCGGCCGTGGTGGCAGCGCGCGTTCGCCGGCATCGTGGAAGTGCGTCGTCACGACAATACCGCCGCCCTGGATCCGGTCAGCCGCGCCGACGCGCAGGCCGGGCTGCAGCTGGAAATCAGCCTCGCGCGCGCCGCCGCCGAGCGCCGCGACGACGAGGGTTACCGCATCGCACTGCGTCGCGTCGACGTCTGGCTACCGCAACTGGTGACCCAGCCCGCCACCTTGCAGACCGACCGTACCCGGCTGCACGAGATCGCCGCGATGCCGCTTTCACTCTCGCTTCCGACCTTGGGCACGACACTGATCCAGTTGCGTCAATTGCGCGCCGCGCGCAGGGAACCCGCTGAATGAACCTGTTTCGAAACCTGCTGTTCTGGATCGTGCTGATCCTGGTCGGCGCACTGGCTGCGCAGTTGCTGGTGCAGGATCCCGGCACCCTGATGCTGGATTACCGCGGTACCCGCTACACCACCACGCTGGCCGCCGCGATACTGATCGGGCTGGGCGCGCTGCTGGCGCTGTGGCTGGTCTGGAAGATGCTGAGCCTGCCGTTCAGCACCTTGCGTCGCCGCCGCAAACGGGCTGCGCGGGCCAAGCTCATCGAGGGTCTGGGCGCGCTGGAACTGGGGCATTGGGGCCGCGCGGAAAGACTGCTGGACGAGGCTTCGCGCCACCCGGCAGCCCACGACGATGGCGTGGCCCACATCGCCCACGTGGGCGCCGCCCGCGCGGCGGCCGCACGCGGCGATGCGGCCTTGGCGAACCAGCAGCTGGATGCACTGGCCGCCAGCCAGCCGGTGACCCGCGCGGTCATCGCGGCAGAGCTCGCGATCGCCGACGACCGGCCGGCGGACGCCCTGTTGCTGCTGGAATCCCCCAATGTGCAGCCGCTCCCTCCGCGCGGATTGGCGTTGCGCGCCCGCGCCCTGGCTGCCACCGGCGAGGTCGGCGAGGCCTACGGCCTGCTTGGAGCGATGCGCCAGCAGAAGGTCATGCCGGCCGAGCGACTGGATCGACTGGAATCGCAATGGGCGAGCGGGGCCCTGCGCCAGGCCGAGGACGCCAATGTCCTGGCCGACCGCTGGGACAGTTTGCCCAAGGCATTCCGGAGCGATCCCGCTGCCGTGACCGCGTACGCCGAGCGCGCCGCCGGGCTGCGCTGGGAGGAGGCATCCGCGAAAAGCGTGGAGCAGGCACTGGACGAACGCTGGAACGAATCGCTGGCCGAGCTCTACGGCCGCCTGCCGATCGGTCAGCTTGACCGCCGCCGGGAGCGCGCCGAGCAATGGCTGCAGACGCACCCGGCCAGCCCCGGCCTGTTGCTGACCCTGGCCCGACTGGGACGCGCGCAGGGCCAGTGGCCCCAGGCGGAGGCGTACCTGCATCGCGCGCTGGCGCAGGGTGCCGGCGGCGGCGCCTGGGAAGAACTGGGCCACGGCTTCGCCCAGGCCGGTGACGACGCACGCAGCCTGCTGAGCTACGCCAACGCGCTGCGTGCCAGCCGTGGCGAGGCGATCGTCGAATTGCCGGGGCGCGACCTGCGCCAGCAGATCCAGGATCGCGCGGTGATCGAGGAGCGCGACGAACACGGCATGCCGCGGCTGCGCGAGTAGCTGGACGGCGGCACCTCCGGCGTTGTTACCGGGACTGGTCGCGCTGTCCGGGGTGCGGAAATTCATATACAGGTCGCGACTTAGGTCGCTCCTACGGCCGAAGGAAGTCCAGTTGGACCGACTTTCCGGATCGCTGCCCGTTTCTATAGCCGATCGCTTTGGTAGGAGCGGCGTGAGTCGCGACCCCGCCAAACCCGGCAGAGGCGGCGGCGAGTTGCGGCGATGTATTGGTCGCGACCTACGTCGCTCCTCCGACTGAAGGAAGTCCCCGTGGGGCGACTGAAAGAAGTCCAGTCGGACGGTGGGCGCTGCAACCGACGCCGGTCGCTTGTTCCCGAAGCACGGGCTTGCTGCGATCAGCGCTCCAGGATCGCGACCACGCCCATGCCGCCGGCGGTGCAGATCGATACCAGGCAACGGCCACCGCCGCGCTGCTGGAGCTCCTTCGCCGCCGTCGCGACGATGCGCGCGCCGGTCGCTGCGAACGGGTGCCCGGTCGCCAACGAGGAGCCATTGATGTTGATCCTGTCCGGGTCGATGCGTCCCAGCGGCGCATCCAGGCCGAGCCGGTTCTTGCAGTATTCCTCGCTCTCCCACGCCCGCAGGGTGCACAGCACCTGCGCGGCGAAGGCCTCGTGGATCTCGTAGAAGTCGAAGTCCTGCAGGCTCAGCCCGTTGCGCGCGAGCATCTCCGGCACCGCCACGGTGGGCGCCATCAGCAGGCCCTCGCCGTGGGCGAAGTCGACCGCCGCCACTTGGGCATCGCGCAGGTAGCACAGCGGTTCGTGGCCATGCGCCCGTGCCCATTCGTCCGAGGCCAGCAGGCAGGCGGAGGCGCCGTCGGTCAGCGGGGTCGAGTTGGCCGCGGTGAGCGTGCCGCGGCCGGAGGTCCTGTCGAACGCCGGCTTCAGCGTCGCCAGTTTCTCCAGGGTGCTGTCGAGGCGCAGGTTGTTGTCGCGCGAGACACCGCGGAAGCTGACCACCAGGTCGTCGAAGAAGCCGCGCTCGTAGGCCGCGGCGAGTTTACGATGGGACGACAACGCCCACTCGTCCTGCGAATCGCGCGAGATGTTCCACTGTTTGGCCATGTCCTCGCAGTGCTCGCCCATCGACTTGCCGGTGCGCGGTTCGGCCACGCCGGGGAAATCGGGCTTCAATTCGCGCAGGGAAAATCCCTTGAACGCGGCCAGCTTGCCGCGGGTGTCCTTGGCCGCGGCCGCTGCCAGCAGGCGCCGGCGCAACTCGCTGCCGTACACGATCGGCACATCCGACGTGGTATCGGAACCGCCGCCGATGCCGGCCTCGATCTGGCCGACGGCAATCTTGTTGGCCACGGTGATGATCGTGTCCAGCGACGTCCCGCAGGCCCGCTGCAGGGTGATGCCCGGGGTCAGCGGCGACAGCCCGGAGGACAGCGCCGCCTCGCGGCCGAGGTTCCAGTCGCTGGAGTGCTTGATCACCGCGCCCATCGCCACTTCGCCCAGTTGCTGGCCGTGCAGGCCGAACTTCTCGACCAACGCACCCAGCGTGCGCACCGACATCCCCAGGTTGCCGACATCCGCGTACGCGGTGTTCTGCCGGCAAAACGGGATTCTGACGCCGCCGAGGATGGCAACGGGTCGGGTCTGGCGCATCGGAACACCTCATCGAATACGCGTCGCGATCCAGCCAACGCGGGGCTTTCAGGAGTCCCGCAACCGCTTGCGGGCATAATGGTCGCAGTGTAGCGCCGCGCTTCATGCGCGACCAAACGCCTGCGTATATCCAGATCTTTCTTGTGCGCGTCCCGGCACCTTCCGCCTGGTCGCGCAGCCCGTTTCCGCCCACGCACCAGCCAGCAGGAATCCGATGAGTCCAGCCAGCCACTCCGCATCCGTCGCCCCCGATCTGCACGTGCTGGGGGCATTCGCCATCGAGGTGGTGGGGGCCGCGCCGGTCGAGCGTGACCGGCTGGCGCAGCCCGAAGTCGGCGCGCTGGCCACCCTGGTCGCCCGCGACCTGGCGAGTTTCGTGCCCGAGGCGGCGCGTCTGGAACTGGTCACCGTCGGCGCGCATTACGACCCGGTCGAACTGCTGCGCCCGGGCTGGCCGCTGCACCGCGAGCTGGACGAACTGGCCGCACGCGCCCCCCGTGGCAGCCACGATGTCGACGCCGGGCGCATCATCGCGTTCGGTGCGAACGACTCGCGTCTGCCCGGCACGCTCGCGCCCTCGGCGGATTTCCTCGGCGGGCCATTGCGGTTGATGCCATTCGTGCTGACCGGCCCGGCCGATATCGTCGCCCGGGTCGGCGACGCGTTCGAGCACGAACTGATCGAACGGGGCATGGCCGCCGCCGACACCGCGCTGGCGGCACAGGACGCGTTCGGTCTGCAGGTCGAACACGCGCGCTACCTGACCGTGCACGACCTGGCCGCAATGACCTCGATCCAGTACGAGCACGCCGGCCTCGCACCGTTGTGGCCGCTGCTGGAAACCGCCCTGCTGCGCCCCGGCCAGCAGGCCTGGCTCGACCAGCCGCCCGAGCCGCTGCTGCACTACACCGACGGCGAGGCGCGCATCGCCCTGTTTTCGCCGGCGGCCTGGCACCAGCGCTATGACGCCGACACCACCGCCAACAGCGACGAGGAGCGGGCGCGGCAACAGCGACGGTTCCAGCACTTCCAGGCCCGCCAGCGCCAGATGGCCGCCGTCCTGGGCGCGCACGGCATCCCGGTGCAGTTCGTCCATTGCGACCACGACACGGATTGCCGCGCCGCCTTGAGCTGAGCTGAAGGATTTTCGACGTGGCCGATGGCCGCATCGCACTTGCGATCGTGCGCGCCCTCACACCCCAAGGGTGCCTCCTTCAGGGCGCCCGCCCCCGGATCAAGTCCGGGGCAGGCTCTTCAGGCACCCCCGACCAAAGCAATGGGGCAGGCTCTTCTCCCGCAAGCCGGAGTAAGGAAGCGTCAGGGCCGCTGCACAAGCAACCCGACTCAGCCGTCGAACCCGCTCTCGAATATCCGGTAGCCCGCGTCGCGCATGCCCAGCGCGGCATAGGTGCGCTGGGCCACGGCGTTTTCACGCTCGACATACAGCCGCAGGCCAACGACGCCGCGGGTATCGCGCGCGAGTTGCTCGACGTGCCGGTACAGCGCGCTCAACACGCCCTGGCGGCGGTAGCCCGGCTCCACGTACACGCTCTGGATCCACCACCAGTCACCGTTGCGCCAGTCGCTCCATTCGCGGGTCAGCATCAGGGTGCCGACGGGTGCGGTGATGGTTTCGCGGCCGCCGGCAACAGCCTCCTCCATCGCGACGAAATACCTCGCCCGCGCGGGGTCGGCGATGCCGGCGCGGATCCCCGCCAGCACGGTCGCGGGAACCAGCGCCTTGCCTTCGGTTTCCTGCGCCATCGCAATCGCCCACCGCGCCAGCAACGTGGCATCGACGGGGTCGGCATCGCGGATCCGCAGGTTCATCGGCGCTGGCATCCCGCCTCGGCGACGAACGCCATCAACCGGCCGTGATGATGCCGCAGGCCACACGCGCACCGGCGTTGCCGGCCGGCTGGCTGGTGTAGTCGTCCTGCGCGGCGTGCACGATCACCGCCTTGCCGATCGCGTCGTTGGCCGCGCCGCCACCGAGCACCGGGCCGCTCGCATGCACGTCGACATCGGCCACGCCCTTCGCGTCGGCAACAATGTTGTCCATGTCACCGGCATGGTGGGTCGGGGTGCCGACCTTGCCGTGCGGTTCGTTGGTGGGATTGAAGTGTCCACCCGCGCTGGTGGCATCGACCGCGCTGCAGTCGCCCTTTTCGTGGATGTGGATCGCGTGGGCGCTGCCCGGCGTCAGGCCGCCGATTTCGCCGCGCAGGTGCACGCCGCCGGCCATCGGCGTCACGATGAGCCGGCCGCTGACCAGACTGCCGGAAGCGGAGGCGAGGTTGACGTGCGCGCGCTCGGTGGTCGACGTGGTGGACAGCCCGAGGGTGTCCTCGGCCGGCGTCGTGCTGGGCGTGGTGCTGCAGCCGCCGAGGGCGAGCACGCCGAGGCTGGCGAGCAACGCGGCAGACAACAAGCCAGTGGACAGGCGGGTGGTGTTCTTCATCGTGGTCTCTCCTTGGGATAACAGTGGCCGGCGCACGGTATCGCGGCGCTGGTTTAATCGAAGTGATCAGTGCAGGTGAACGTCACCGGTCGTCCTTGCCGACCGGTTTGAGTTTTCGGCTCAGGGTATTGCGGCCGACCCCGAGCAGCGCGGCGGCCTGCGCGCGGCGGCCGCTGGTGTGGTCGAGCGCGACCTGCAGCAGCGTGCGGTCGAAGCGTTCCAGCGCGCGGGCGTGGATGTCGCCCGTGCCGGCCTCCAACTGCGCACGCGCCCAGTCCGCCAAGGGCGCGCTCCAGTCCGTGGCCGCCGGAGGCACCTGCGCGCGGCTGCCGAGCGCCTGCTCGATCTCGGCACGGCCGATCGCCTCGGCCGGGGCCAGCGCCGCCAACCGCCAGCACAGGTTCTCCAGCTCGCGCACGTTGCCGGGCCAATCGTGCGCGAGCAGGCGCTCGATCGCCGGCGCAGTCAGGCGTTTGGTCGGCGCGCCGAACCGGCGCGCGGCGATGGCGAGGAAGCGTTCGGCCAGCCGCGGCACGTCGACGACGCGCTGGCGCAGTGGCGGCACGCGCAGGCGAACGACGTCGAGCCGGTGCAGCAGGTCGGCGCGGAAGCGGCCATCGGCAACGCGCGCCTCCAGGTCCTGGTGGGTCGCGGCGATCACCCGCACGTCGACCCGGATCAGCTCGCGGCCACCGACCCGGAAGAACTCGCCTTCGGCCAGTACCCGCAGCAACCGGGTCTGCAACGGCAGCGGCATATCGCCGATCTCGTCGAGGAACAGGCTGCCGCCATCGGCCTGCTCGAACCGGCCCAGGTGGCGCTTGCTCGCCCCAGTGAACGCGCCGGCCTCGTGGCCGAACAGCTCCGACTCCAGCAACTCGGCCGGGATCGCGGCGGTATTGAGGGCGACGAAAGGCTTCGCCGCGCGAGGCGACTCGCGATGCAGCGCGCGGGCGACCAGCTCCTTGCCGGTGCCGGTCTCGCCGGTGACCAGCACCGACAGCGGCGCCTGCGCGAGACGGCCGATCGCGCGGAACAGCTCGCGCATTGCCGGGGTGCTGCCGACCAGCAACGGCGCATCGGGGACGGTCTCGGGCGACGACATTTCGTTGTTCCGCTCGGCGGCGCCCTCCTCCACACCGAGCACGCGCGCGGCCAGCGCGACCGCCTCATCGAGGTCGAACGGCTTGGACAGGAACTCCTGCGCGCCACCGCGGAATGCGCCGGCGGTGCTGGCCACATCGGTGTAGGCGCTCATCACCACCACCGGCAGTCCGGGCGCGCGCGCCTTGAGCTTGTCGAGCAGGACCAGGCCATCGTCGCCGGGCATGCGCACGTCGGTGAACAGCAGCTCCGGCGCGCCCTGCCCGGCCAGTGCGTCCAGCGCGGCGGCGGCCTGCTCGAACTCCGTCACTGCGTAGCCGGCGTCACGCAACGCGGTGGCCAGCACGAAGCGCACGCTGCGGTCGTCATCGACCACCCAGATGCGCGCGTGGGAGCGGGTTCGCTCAGCCATCGGCCGGCTCCGCGCTGCGCATCGGCAACAACAGGGTGAACACGGTGCGTCCAGGCCGCGAGCGGTACGCCAGCGAACCCCGGTGCTCGCGCGCCACCTGCTGCGCCAACGCCAGACCCAGTCCGCTGCCCTGCGCGCGACCGGACACCAGCGGCAGGAACACGCTTTCGGCCAGGTCCTCGGGCACCCCGCGGCCGTCGTCGGCAATCTCCAGCCGCAGCGCGACCGGGTGCAGTTCCTCGCCAATCCGCAACGCGTGCTCGACCCGGGTGCGCAGGCTGACCGTGCCGGCACCGGCTTCGATCGCATTGCGGGTCAGGTTCCACACCGCCTGGGTCAGCCGGTCGGCATCGCCGTCGAACTCGGGCAGGCTCGGGTCGTAGTCGCGCACCAGCCGCACCGCCCAGCCGGCATCGCTTTCGGCCAGCCGCAGCACCCGCTCCAGCACCGCATGGATGTTGAGCGGCGCATGCGGACGCGGCGGCGCCGGACACAGCAACTGGTCGAGCATCGCCGCCAGCCGGCCCACCTCGTTGTCGATCAGCCCGACCAACTCGCGCGAAGCCTCGTCGCCCACCCGTCGCCCCAGCAATTGCGCCGCGCCCTTGAGTCCCGCCAGCGGGTTGCGCAACTCGTGCGCGAGCCCCTTCAGCGACGCCGCCAGCGCCGACGGCAGCAACAGCGCCGGATCGTCACCGGGAAACTCATCTACCGGGTGGGCCTCGACCAGCACGCGGGCGTCGCTGTCGACGCTGAGCCACAGGTCGGCGAAGCGTTCGTTGCCGTCGGGGTGGCGCAGGTGCAGCCGGCGCAGGCGCAGGGCAGCACCGTCGGGATCGAGCCGGGCAAGCGCGGCGGGCAGACGCGGTGGCGTCTCGGCGTCGAGTGCGGGCAACGGCCAGCCAAGCAGACGACGGCTGCCGACGCCGAGCCAGCGGGCGAAGGCCTGGTTGCAGCCGGCGATGGTGCCGTCGGGGTCCAGCCACGCCAGCGGCGTGGTGAGGAAGTCGACGGTAGGTGCGGGCGCGGCGGGCGACATCGCACCATCTTAGTGCAGCCGACGGCCGAGCAAAAAACGCCGCGCCGATCCGCCCGCACAAACAACGATGACCCGGGAATTCCGGGCCATCGTGTCGTTACCGGGAGGAGTCGCCGCAATCAGATCGCGTAATACATCTGGTATTCCAGCGGGTGGGTCGCGGCGCGGAAGGCGGTGACTTCCTTCATCTTCAGGCGGATGTAGGCGTCGATGAAGTCGTCGCTGAACACGCCGCCGGCCTTGAGGAAGTCGCGGTCCTTGTCGAGGCACTCCAGCGCCTGGTCGAGACTGTGGCAGACGGTCGGGATGTTCTTCTCTTCTTCCGGCGGCAGGTCGTAGAGGTCCTTGTCGCTCGGCGGGCCCGGGTCGATCTGGTGCTTGATGCCGTCCAGGCCGGCCATCATCAGCGCGGAGAAAATCAGGTAACCGGAGTTCATCGGGTCGGGGAAGCGCATCTCGATGCGTCGGGCCTTGGGATTGGCGACATAGGGAATGCGGCAACTGGCGGAGCGGTTGGAGGCCGAATAGGCCAGCATCACCGGCGCCTCGAAGCCCGGCACCAGACGCTTGTAGGAGTTGGTGGTGGCGTTGGCGAAGGCGTTGATCGCGCGCGCGTGCTTGAAGATGCCGCCGATGTACCACAGCGCCATCTGGCTCAGGCCGCCGTAGCCGTCGCCGGTGAACAGGTTGACCCCGGCCTTGGCCAGGCTCTGGTGCACGTGCATGCCGCTGCCGTTGTCGCCCACGAGCGGCTTGGGCATGAAGGTCGCGGTCTTGCCGTTGCGGTGGGCGACGTTCTTGACGATGTACTTCATCGTCAGCAGTTCATCGGCTTTCTTCGTCAACGAGTTGAACCGGGTGCCGATCTCGCACTGGCCGGCGTTGGCGACCTCGTGGTGGTGCACCTCGACCTCGATGCCGACCGCTTCCAGCGTCTTGCACATCTGCGCGCGGATGTCGTGCAGCGAGTCCAGCGGCGCGACCGGGAAATAGCCGCCCTTCACGCCGGGGCGGTAGCCGGTGTTGCCGCCGGCGTACTCCTTGCCCGAGTTCCACGCCGCCTCTTCCGAATCAACGTGGAAGAACGTGTGGCCCATGTCGTTGGCGTAGCGGACGCTGTCGAAGATGAAGAACTCCGGCTCCGGGCCGAAGAACGCCTGGTCGGCGATGCCGCTGGCTTTCAGGTAGGCCTCGGCGCGCTTGGCGATGCCGCGCGGGTCGCGGTTGTAGGCCTGCATCGTCGCCGGGTCGAGGATGTCGCAGGTCAGCACCAGGGTCGGATCGGCGGTGAAGGGGTCCAGGAACGCGGTCGACGGGTCCGGCAGCAGGACCATGTCGGAGTCGTGGATGCCTTTCCAGCCGCCGATCGAGGAGCCGTCGAACATCTTGCCGTCCTCGAACAGCGTTTCATCGACAATCGACTTGGGGAAGGTGACGTGGTGCTGCACGCCGCGCATGTCGGCAAAGCGCAGGTCGACAAACTCGATCTTGTGGTTCTGGACCAGTTTCTGGACATTCTCGAAGGACATGGGAGTCTCGGCGGCGGGAAGGAGGACCCATGTTGTAACGCAAGCGGCGTGCCAAGGCCGAGGTGATGGCAAGCTGTTGATTATCAAAGAGTATAAACGGGCAAGCGGAATTGATCGCACCGTTGTGGTGCGAAATTAAGCCGCATTGCATCGATGCAGTGCGCGGCATGCCATTGCCGAAGGACCTGGCTGTCTTCGAAGGCGAGAAGGCAACGTCCATGGGTTCCCGCCTGCGCGGGAACGACAGATAAAATGCAATGTCGCCCGGCACCTGTGGAATGGGCTCCGGCGGCCTCGCGGGAACGGGCATCTCGCGCTCGTCGACGCTGAGCACTGCCTGTGGTCGAGGCCATCAAGCCGCGCTGCTCAATGCGCAGATCCTCCTTGCCGCTCGGGTTGACGGTTCGCGCAACCGCGGATGGCGGTTGCCGCTATGCTTTTCCGTCATCGCGCTGCGGCATTTCACGCGCGCCCTCCCGATTCCCGGCTGCCCATCCATGTCCGATACCCTCGCCGCGCTGCTGCTCGGCATCCTCGAAGGCCTCACCGAGTTCCTGCCGATCTCGAGCACCGGGCATCTATTGATTGCCCAGCACTGGCTCGGCGCGCGCTCGGACCTGTTCAACATCGTGATCCAGGCCGGCGCGATCCTCGCCATCACGCTGGTGTTCCGCGAGCGGCTGTGGGCCTTGGCCACCGGGCTGCGCGAGCGGGAGAACCGGGTCTACCTGGGCAAGATCGCGGCCGCGTTCCTGGTCACCGCGCTGGTCGGCCTGCCGGTGCGCCTGCTGGGCTGGGAGTTGCCGGAAACCGTCTCGCCGATCGCGATCGCACTGATTCTGGGCGGCATCTGGATCGTGTTCGCCGAGCGGGTCGCGGCAGGACGGCCGCCGTCGGCCAGGGTCACCTGGACGGTGGCGATCCTGGTCGGTCTGGCGCAGGTGCTGGCCGGAATTTTTCCCGGCACCTCGCGCTCGGGCGCGGCCATCTTCATGGCGATGCTGGCCGGCACCGGGCAGCGTTCGGCGGCGACCGAGTTCGTGTTCCTGGTCGGGATTCCGACCATGTTCGCCGCCAGTGGCTACGCGCTGCTGGAGTACTTCCTGAAAGGCAGCGGAGCGGCAACCGGGGGCGAGGCCTGGGGCGAGCTGGGGCTGGCGTTCGTGGCCGCCAGCGCGACCGGTTTCATCGCGGTGCGCTGGCTGATGGGCTACATCAAGCAGCACAGCTATACCCCGTTTGCGATCTACCGCATCGTGCTGGGCGTGGCCTTGCTGCTGTGGCTGCCGACAGGCGCATAAGCGCCCACTTGCCGGTGCTGCCGTCCGGCGTCAGACGTCCGGATTGAGGGTGTAGGTCGCGTAGGTCGCCGCCTCGGCCAGGATGTGGCCGTGCATCGCGGCCATGGCCTCGGCGCCGGTGAAGCGGTCCGGCACCGGCAGGCGCTCGATATCCAGCGCAAACACGCGGAAGAAGTACCGGTGCAGGCGCAGGTCGTTGGGCGGCGGGAACGCGCCATCGTAGCCGTACCAGTCGCCGGCCATCGTCGGGTCGGTGGCGAACCAGCCGGTGTAGTCGTTCAGGCCCTGCCGCGCTCCCGCCGGGCCGGCCGGCGCCGCCTTGCCGTGCGGCACGATGCCGTCGCTGCAGGCCCCCGCGGCGATCTCGCGCACTTCGGCCGGAATATCCACCATCACCCAGTGGATGAAGTCGCAACGCGGCTGGTCGACCGGGATCGACACGCCGGCCTTGCCGACCATCTCCGGCACGGTCGGCACGTCCGGATCGACGCACAGCAGCGCAAAGGATTTCGTGCCCGCGGGCGCGTTGTCCCAGGCCAGGTGCGGGTTGCGGTTGGC
>DATJBR010000009.1:0-7088 GCA_035515255.1 Lysobacter sp.
CACCGGCAGCTTCACCATTCCCGGGCGCGAGGGCGCGTACGGGCCGATCCCGGACGACGTGCCGGCGGCGCTGGCCTCGGCGCTGCGGGCACGCGGGATCGACCGGCTCTACAGCCACCAGGTCGAGGCCTGGCAGGCGACGCAGCGCGGTGAGAACGTCGCCATCGTCACGCCCACGGCCTCGGGCAAGTCGCTGTGCTACACGCTGCCGGTGGTGGCCGCGGCGATGGGCGGCTCGGCCAAAGCGCTCTATCTGTTTCCGACCAAGGCGCTGGCGCAGGACCAGGTGGCCGAGCTGCTGGAGCTCAACCGCGCCGGCGACCTCGGGGTGAAGGCGTTCACCTTCGACGGCGACACGCCGGGGGACGCGCGCCAGGCGATCCGCCTGCACGGCGACATCGTGGTCAGCAACCCGGACATGCTGCACCAGGCGATCCTGCCGCATCACACCAAGTGGGCGCAGTTCTTCGAGAACCTGCGCTACGTGGTGATCGACGAGATCCACACGTATCGGGGTGTCTTCGGCAGCCACGTCACCAACGTGCTGCGCCGGCTCAAGCGCATCTGCGCGTTCTACGGGGTCAGTCCGCAATTCATCCTGTGCTCGGCGACGATCGGCAACCCGGCCGCACACGCCCGCGCACTGATCGAGGCGCCGGTGCACGCGATCACTGAGTCGGGCGCGCCGACCGGCGACAAACATGTATTGCTCTGGAACCCGCCGGTGATCAACCCGGACCTCGGGCTGCGCGCGTCGGCGCGGTCGCAGAGCAACCGCATCGCGCGCATCGCGATCAAGGCCGGGCTGAAGACGCTGGTGTTCGCGCAGACGCGGTTGATGGTTGAGGTGCTGACCAAGTACCTCAAGGACGTGTTCGATTCCGACCCGCGCAAGGCCCCGCGCATCCGCGCCTACCGCGGCGGCTACCTGCCGACCGAGCGCCGCGCGGCCGAGCGCGACATGCGCGCCGGCACCATCGACGGGATCATCAGCACCTCGGCACTGGAGCTCGGCGTGGACATCGGCTCGCTCGACGTGGTGGTGCTCAACGGCTACCCGGGCTCGGTCGCCGCGACCTGGCAGCGCTTCGGCCGTGCCGGCCGCCGCCAGCAGCCGAGCCTGGGCGTGTTGGTGGCGAATTCGCAGCCGCTCGACCAGTACGTAGTGCGGCATCCGGACTTCTTCGCCGACGCCAGCCCCGAGCACGCACGCATCGCACCGGACCAGCCGCTGATCCTGTTCGACCACATCCGCTGCGCGGCCTTCGAGCTGCCGTTCGTGGTCGATGAGGCGTTCGGCCCGATCGAGCCGGAGGTCTACCTGCAGGCGCTGGCCGAGACCGAGGTGGTGCACAAGGAGGGCGGGCGCTGGGAGTGGATCGCCGACAGCTACCCGGCCAATGCGGTCAGCCTGCGCTCGGTCGCGGATGGCAACTTCGTGGTGGTCGACCGCAGCGGCGGCAAGCAGCAGATCATCGCCGAGGTCGACTACTCGGCCGCCGCGCTGACGCTGTACGAGGGCGCGATCCACATGGTGCAGAGCACGCCGTACCAGGTCGAACGGCTGGACTGGGACGGGCGCAAGGCCTACGTCACGCGCACCCATGTGGACTACTACACCGACTCGATCGACTACTCCAAGCTCAAGGTGCTGGAGCGTTTCGAGGGGATTGATGCCGGCCGCGGCGACTGCGGCCACGGCGAGGTGCACGTGGTGCGGCGCGTGGCCGGCTACAAGAAGATCCGTTACTACACCCACGAGAACATCGGCTACGGCCCGGTCAACCTGCCCGACCAGGAACTGCACACCACCGCGGTCTGGTGGCAGCTGCCGCAGGCGGTGCTGCTGGCGTGGTTCGCGAGTCGGCAGGACGCGCTCGATGGATTCCTCGGTGCCGGCTACGCGCTGCACGTGGTCGCCACCGTGGCGGTGATGGCCGACGCGCGCGACCTGCAGAAGGCGATTGGCAATGGCGATGGCGCGTGGTTTGCGACCGCCGATGCGAAGGGCCGCGGCCAGCTGCGCGGCGTGGAAGGCCCGCCGGTGGTGGGGTTGTCCGAAGCCGCCGGCATGGGCGGCCGCGCGCGGTTTCCGGCAGGCCACAACGATGGCTTCGATGCGTTCGATGACGCCGCGCTGCCGGCGACGACCGACATCATCGAGGTGCAGCAGTTCGTGCCGACGGTCTACCTGTACGACAACTTCCCCGGCGGTGTCGGCCTCAGCGAACCGTTGTGGCAGCGGCAGGGTGAACTGGTGCGGCGCGCGATCGAGCTGGTCGAACGCTGCGACTGCAAGGCCGGCTGCCCGGCCTGCGTCGGCCCGGTGCTGGCCGCCGACGAGGACGGTGACGGCACCACGCCGAAGGCGTTGGCGCGGCGGGTATTGGGGTTGCTCTCGGAGATGGCGGAGTGAGGCTTAGTTCCAGCTCGATGTTGGGCCGTTGTAGGAGCGACGTAAGTCGCGATCGGCCGAATGTTGGAGGTCGTGTACAGGTCGCGACTTACGTCGCTCCTACAGTGGCTGCGCGCCGATGCTGGGGTCTGCCATGAGCGTGACGCTCGACAGGCTTCGGCTGCTCAAGCGCGAGGCGGGAAAACGTTGCACCCTTCTCCCGCTCGCGGGGCGAAGAGGAGTGCTTGCGAGCCATGGCTCGCGCGACGATGAGCGCCTGAGCGCTGCGCGCGATGGCGGGGGCGCGGAGCGAGGTGCCCCGAAGGGGCGGATGAGGGTATGGGAGACCGCACCTGCGACGCAAGCAGGTCTCGTGCGCCCTCACCCCAACCCTCTCCCGCTCGCGGGAGAGGGGGCCATGGCGTGGCCGAGTCCGGGTTCACCCCTCACTCCAGGCTCCCTGCCGGGTTCGGCCCGATCCGGTCCGGATCCGGCAAAGCCTTCGATCGAAGCACTGCGCCGCCTGCTTGGCGTGCGTGAGCGCAAACCCGCGCCGGGCACATTGCCACGCAGACCGGTCGATCGCTCGCTGCCGGGCGAGGAGATCGCACCCGGCCTGCGCTTGATCGAGAGTTGGCTGCCGTTCGCAGCACCCGACGAAATACTGCCGCTCGCCTTCGCCAAGCGCGACGATGCGGTCGATCCGCGGGACCTGCTGTTCTTCGACACTGAAACCACCGGCCTCGCCGGCGGCACCGGCACGCGCGCGTTCCAGATCGGCGCGGCGGACTGGCATCGCCATCCGGTGCATGGCGATGGCCTGCGCGTCCGCCAGTTGCTGATCACCACCCTGGCCGCCGAGCCGCTGATGCTGCGCGCGTTCGCTGGCTGGCTGGCGCCGACCACGGTGCTGTCGAGCTACAACGGCCGCTGCTACGACTCGCCGTTGCTGAAGACGCGCTACCGGCTGGCACGGATGGGCGACCCGATCACGCCGCTGGACCACGTCGACCTGCTGTTCCCGACCCGCCGGCGCTACCGCGGCGTCTGGGAGAACTGCCGGTTGGCGACGATCGAGCGCGAGCTGCTGAAGATCGTCCGCGAGGACGACCTGCCCGGATCGGAAGCACCCGCGGCGTGGTTGTCTTACCTGCGCGGCGGTTCCTCGTCGTTGCTGCGGCGCGTGTGCGCGCACAACCACCAGGACGTGGTGACCTTGGCGCGGTTGATGCTGCGGCTGGTCGCGGCGCACGCCGAGGACGCATCCAGCGACGCATTTACATGGCCCTAACGACGGTATCGGCACGCTCGCCGGATCATCCACGAGGAGCTCCACCATGGTCCGCATTGCCCTGCCCGCTGCCGCTTTGATGCTCGCCGCCGCCGGCTGCACCACGATGCCGCCGCCGGGTCCGGCCCAGCAGCCGGTCGGCGTGTGCGACGCCGATCCGGTGGCCTGGGCGATCGGCAATGCCGCCTCGCCGGAAGTCGTCGAGCGCGCGCAATGGGAGAGCCACAGCCGCGATGTCCGGGTGATCGAGCCCGGCCAGGCGGTGACGATGGATTTCCGCGTCGAGCGACTCAACCTGTACGTCAACGACCGCGGCGCGATCACCCGCGTCGCCTGCGGTTGAACAACAGCCACGGTGCCTGTGGTCGAACGAGGCAACCCGGATGACCGGCTAGACTGCGTCGTTCAACGCCCCCATCGAATTGCCGGAGTCCTGCATGCGTCGCAACCGTCCGCTCTGGCTGCTCGCCGCGATCCTGCTGGTCGGGCTCTGGGCCTGGAGCCAGAGCACCGATAACGGCGTTGTCAGCCACGCGCCGTCGACCGCTCCCACCACGCAGACGGCGGATGTTCCTCCCCCTGCGATTCGGGATGCCGCCCCACGCGAGCGCGCCGGCAACGACCGTCCGGTCTATCCCGCGTTCCTGCCCCGCGAGGCGCATGCGGTGCTCGATGCCATCGCCCGCGGCGGGCCTTACGAGTACCGGCAGGACGGCGGCGTGTTCCAGAACCGCGAACGCGAACTGCCATCGCAGCCGCGTGGCTACTACCGCGAGTTCACCGTCGACACGCCCGGCGCGCGCGACCGCGGCGCACGGCGCATCGTCACCGGCGGCGATCCTCCGGTGGAGTATTTCTACACCGACGACCACTACCGCAGCTTCCGCCGTTTCGAGGTGGCCCGATGATCCCGACCGACCTCCGCGAACTGCTGGTCGAGCCGCTGCGGGCCCGCGCGTTCTTCATCGACGCGCGCGATACCCAGGCGATGGCCAAGGCCGGTGCGGCGCTGGATTTCGCGATCGCCCGGGTCGACCTTGCCGGCTGTCGCGACAAGGCCGACGCGCTGGCGCGGATCGGCAAGGCGCTGCAGTTCCCCGGCTGGTTCGGTGCCAACTGGGACGCGCTGGCCGATTGCCTCGGCGACCTGTCGTGGCTGCTCGCGCCGGGGTATCTGCTGCTGATCGAAAACAGCAGCGAATGGCAGGCGGCGGAGAACGAGGACTTCGACACCCTGCTGGCGATCCTCAACGAAGCCGCGCTGGAATGGCGTGAGCGCAACGTGGCGTTCTGGGCATTGCTGCCGCTACCCGCCGCCGAGCTGGCGCAACTGGAACAGCGCGGCCATCCACAAGACCCGGACTTCGGTGACAGCAACGCCGTGTAGCCGCCCGGCGCAAACCGCAACCTCATGCCCGGTCGTCGAGGCCGAGCACGCCGGATTTCTTGGCGCAGTGTGCGCAGCAGTAGAAGACCCCGTTGTGCTCGGCGCCGTGGCCGATGATCCTGCATTGGCAGTGCGCGCAGGTGGGCGCGAGCGCGTGGATGGCGCACTCGAACGAGTCGAACGTGCCGCTGCCGCGTGGGGTCTTCACGGTGAAGCTCTTGTCGTAGTCGTTGCCGCAGACGTCGCAGGTGGCCATGGCGCTTTCCTCGGAACGGGTGATCGAGTGTCACGCCGCGCACCGGCACGGCCGGTGAAGACGGCCGGTTCACACGCGCCGCCGGCCGCCGCACCACCCCGGCACGTGTTGTGAGGATCAATGACCGTCGCGATCGGCATCACCTGGCAAGACGTCCTCGATGCGGTGCCAGGCGGCCTTGATCGCCTGCTTGGCCTTCTCCCAGCCCAACCTGGTTTCACCGCTGGCGCGCTCGTAATCCTTCTTCAGCTCGCCCTCGGCCTCGTCGTAGGTCTTGCCGGGGTAGCGCTGGCGGCCCTGGTAACCGGTGCGGTAGGCCGGGTCGTACTCGTCGTAGGTCTTCCCGGCTTCGTAATAGCCTTCCTTGTCGTACTGGTTCTTCCAGTAGTCCTGTTCGCGGATCTCGTCGATCGGGGTCGGGGGCGGCATCGGGGGCGGGCTCTGTTTCGGGGTGTTGGCGGTCATGTTGGTCTCCCGTGCACGAAGCGAGGGGGAGCTTCGCGTGGGTCCACGCTGGACCTGCCGCTGTAAGAGCGGGTCAAGAAAACCGGGGCAGGCGTCCACGGTGCCTGAACAACATTCTCCGACGCCGGCGTGCGAAGGCCATACGCCGGCAACTGGCGCTCAGGCCGGCGCGAGCAGGCGCAGGCCGAACCAGTCCTGCGGGTCGTTCCAGCGCTCCACCACCCGCAGGCCGGCGTCGGCGATCAACGTGGCGAAGCTGTGGTCGGTGTATTTGTGGCTGTATTCGACCTGCATCGCCTCGCCGGCGTTGAAGTGGAAGCTGCGCCCGGCCAGATGCACGTCCTGGGCGCGCTGGCTGACCAGGTGGGTCTCGATGCGCATCCGCTCGCGCGAGTAGGTTGCCCGGTGGACGAAGGCGGACACGTCGAAGTCGCTGCCGATATCCCGGTTCAGGCGCACCAGCAGGTTCAGGGTGAACTCGGCGGTGACGCCGGCAGCGTCGTTGTAGGCGGCCTCGATCAGCACCGGGTCCTTGTCCAGATCGATCCCGACCAGCGCGCGTCCGCGCGGGCCCATGGTGACGCGCATGGAACGCAACAGGCGCTTGGCGTCCTCGGCAAGGAAATTCCCCAGCGTCGAGCCGGGGAAAAACACCAGGGTGTGGCCGGTCCCGCGCGAGGGCTGCGGCAGCGGCACCGGGTGGGTGAAGTCGGCGCAGACCGGCAACATCTCCACGCCGGGGAAGGCATCGGCAAGGCGCCCGACGCTGGCGAGCAACGCCGTCTTCGAGATCTCGATCGGGGTGTAGGCGACCGGGTCGTCCAGGCCTTCCAGCAGACGATGGGTCTTGCGCCCGCTGCCGCTGCCGTACTCGACCACGTGCGCGTGCGCGGCGACGGCCGTCGCGATCGCCGGCATCGACGCGTCCAGCAGGGCCAGCTCGACCCGGGTCAGGTAGTACTCCGGCTGGCGGGTGATCTGCTCGAACAACTGCGAGCCGCGCGCATCGTAGAAGTATTTCGACGGCAGGCGTTTGGGCGTCATCGACAAGCCGGCCAGGACGTCTCCGGCGATGTCGTCGGCGGTCGGCTGCAGGTCGGTGAGGATCACGGTTGTGTGCCCGCCGCACGCATCAGGCGTCACGCGCCAGACGCAGGCCGGTGAACTGCCAGCGGTCGGGTGCATGGAAGAAGTTGCGGTAGCTCGCACGCAGGTGGTCGCGCGGGCTGACGCAACTGCCGCCGCGCAGCACCTGTTGGCCGCACATGAACTTGCCGTTGTACTCGCCCAGCGC
>DATJBR010000010.1:0-5650 GCA_035515255.1 Lysobacter sp.
GCCGCTGGACGACAAGCCGACCTACGATTTGTTCGCGCGTGGCGAAGGCGTGGCGGTGTTCCAGTTCGAGTCGCGCGGCATGCGCGAGCTGCTCAAGCGCGCAAGGCCCGACACCTTCGAGGACATCATCGCGCTGGCGGCGCTGTTCCGGCCCGGCCCGCTCGGCTCGGGGATGGACAAGGACTGGGTCGACCGCAAGCACGGCGTCGCCGAAGTCAGCTACCCGCACCCATCGCTGGAGCCGGTGCTGGGGCCGACCTACGGCGTGATCGTGTACCAGGAGCAGGTGATGCAGATCGCCCAGGTGATGGCGGGCTATTCGCTCGGCGGCGCCGATCTGCTGCGCCGCGCGATGGGCAAGAAGAAGCCCGAGGAGATGGCCAAGGAGCGGGCCAAGTTCGAGGCCGGCTGTCTGGCCAACGACATTCCGGCCAAGATCGCCAGCCCGATCTTCGACCTGATGGAGAAGTTCGCCGAGTACGGCTTCAACAAGTCGCACTCGGCCGCCTACGCGCTGGTCGCCTACCAGACCGCCTGGCTCAAGGTGCACTACCCGGCCGAGTTCATGGCCGCGGTGCTGTCCAGCGACATGGACAACACCGACAAGGTCACCGGCTTCCTCGACGAATGCCGGGCGATGCACCTGGCCGTGTTGCCGCCGGACGTGGATGCGTCGCAGTACATGTTCGAGGCCGTGACACCGCCAACGCCCGATTCGCAAGCCAATACGGACGCGCGCCCTGCTTCACCGTCGTCGGAAAAGCCACCGGTCGGCACGATCCGCTACGGCCTGGGCGCGGTGAAGGGCGTCGGCCACGGCGCGTGCGAGGCGATCGTGCAGGCACGGCGCGCCGGCCCGTTCGACGACCTGCTGGATTTTTGCAGGCGCGTCGACAGCGGCAAGCTCAACCGCCGCGCGCTGGAAGCGCTCATCCAGGCCGGCGCACTGGACAAGCTCGGCAGGAACCGCGCGAGCCTGATGCTGCAGCTGCCCGAAGTGTTGCGTGCGACCGACCAGCTCACGCGTGAGCGCGAGGCCGGTCAGGTCAGCCTGTTCGGTGGCGGCGAAAGCGCAGCGCCGGCCTTGCGGATCGAGCTCAGGGAAATCGATGAATTCCCGCTCGGCCGACTGCTTGCCGGCGAACGCGAGACCCTGGGCCACTACCTCAGCGGCCATCCGTTCGACCCCTACCGCGACGAGTTGCGCGACCTGGTCGGCCACGATCTCGGCGACCTGGAAAAGATCTGGGAGTCGCGCCCCGAAAGCGCCCGCAGCGGCTGGCGGCCGGAACTGGACACGGTGATGGCCGGCCAGGTGGTCGCGGTGCGCAAGAAGGGCGACAGCCAGATGTTCGTGCAGATCGAGGACGGTCGCGGCCGCCTCGAATGCGCGTTCTTCTCCGAGACCTATGCCGAATTCGCCCAGTTGCTGACCCGCGACCGCCTGCTGGTGATCAAGGGCGGCCTGCGCGAGGACGCGTTCAGTGGGGGCTTCGCGCTGAAGGCGGAGCGCTGCTGGGACTACAACCAGATCTGTGCCGAACACGCCAAGCGCCTGTCACTGCGACTGGACCTGCGCGTGTCGGGCACCTGGCAGCGGGTCGATGCGCTGTTGGCCAGACACCGGCCGGGCGCGACGCCGCTGCGGCTGGACCTGCTGATCGAGGGAGCCGCGGGCATGCTCGACCTCAATGGCAGCCAAGGTGTGCGGGTGGACGCCGAGTTGGCGGGAGCGCTGCGGGCCGTGCCGGGGGTAAGGACGGTGAAACTGGCACTGGGCCGCCCCTGGGCGGGCTGACGCCAGCCGACCCCACACCTTCGGTACGATCCGGGCCGGTCGGCTAGACTTGTCCACTTCACCGGCCAGCGGCCCACACATGAATCCGAACTACCTCGATTTCGAACAACCCATCGCCGACCTGGAAACCAAGATCCAGGAACTTCGCCAGGCCAGTCGCGGCTCGGCGGTCGATGCCGACACCGAAGTCCATGCCCTGCAGGACAAGTTGCGCAAGCGTACCGCACAGATCTTCCGCGACCTGAGTCCATGGCAGGTATCGCAGCTGGCGCGACATCCGGCGCGCCCGCACACCACCGACTACATCCGCGTGATGTGCGACGAGTTCCAGGAACTGGCCGGCGATCGCGCCTACAGCGACGACGCGGCGATTGTCGGCGGGCTGGCCCGCATCGGCGGCCGTGCCGTGGTGGTCATCGGCCACGAGAAAGGCCGCGACACCAAGAGCAAGGTGCGCCGCAACTTCGGCATGCCTCGCCCGGAGGGCTACCGCAAGGCCCTGCGCCTGATGAAGCTGGCCGAGCGCTTCCACCTGCCGTTGCTGACCTTCATCGACACACCCGGCGCCTACCCCGGTATCGGCGCGGAAGAGCGCGGCCAGTCCGAAGCCATCGCCCGCAACCTGCTGGAAATGGCCGAGCTGAAAACCCCGATCATCTGCACCGTGATCGGCGAAGGTGGCTCCGGCGGCGCACTGGCAATCGGCGTCGGCGATTGCACGGTGATGATGGAACACAGCACCTATTCGGTGATTTCCCCGGAAGGCTGCGCGTCGATCCTGTGGAAAGACCCCGCCAAGGCCAAGGATGCCGCCGAGCAACTGGGCCTGACCGCCAAGCGCCTGCAGGGGCTTGGGTTGGTCGACAAGGTCGTGCGCGAGCCGACCGGTGGCGCGCACCGCAACCCCCGGCAGATCGCTACCCGGCTCAAGGCGGTGCTGCTGAACGAACTGGATGCCCTCGGAGCGCTGCCTATCGAAGAGCTGCTCGAACGCCGCTACGCGCGCCTGCGCAACTACGGCGCCTACGAGGCCGCATAACGCGGCCGGACGGCGGCGGCGCGATAGCTGAAGCCGGCAAAGGCTGGAACCACAAACCAGCCATCGGCATTCGGAAAGGAACAGCCGGGCGGCATGCCGACCTGCGGGGAAGCGCGCTGCATTCCGACCTTAGATGGTCATGCAACTTGCCCGACCCGTCCTTTCTGCCGGGCCGCGAATCAGGCAATCACCACGCGCGCTGGTACTGCACCGGAACCGGCATCTCCGCTCCCAATTGCCTGGCCGCACGCTGCGGAAAATACGGGTCGCGCAGCAGCTCGCGGGCCAGCAACACCATGTCCGCCTCGCCAGTCGCAACCAGCGCATTCGCGTGTTCCGCATCGGTAATCAGGCCCACCGCCCCGGTCGCGATACCGGCTTCACGGCGGATGCGGGCAGCGAACGGCACCTGGTAGCCCGGCTCCAGCGGAATCTCGACATTCGGCACCAACCCGCCGGACGAGACATCGACCAGATCCACGCCGTGCCCGGCCAGCAAACGGGAAAGCGCGATGCTCTGGCCGATGTCCCAACCGCCATCGGCCCAGTCGGTCGCCGATATCCGCACCCACAACGGCAGCTCCTGCGGCCATTCGTGGCGCACTGCATCGAGCACTTCGCACAGCAGCCGCACGCGGTTCTGGAAGCTGCCGCCGTAGTCGTCCTCGCGCCGGTTCGACAACGGCGAGAGGAATTGGTGCAGCAGGTAGCCGTGGGCAGCGTGGACTTCCAGCAGGCGGAAGCCCGCTTTGAGTGAACGACGCGCGGCCATCGCGAAGTCCTCCACGAGCATGGCAATCCCGGCGCGATCCAGCGCCCGCGGCTGCGCGTAATGCGCATCGAAGGCGAGCGCGGACGGTGCCAGTGGAATCCAGCCGCCTTCCCCCACAGGCACCGCCCCGCGGCCTAGCCACGGCGCATGCGTGCTGGCCTTGCGTCCCGCGTGCGCCAACTGGATACCGGCCACCGCGCCCTGCCCCTCCACGAAGCCGGCAATGCGTGTCCAGGCGTCGGCTTGCGCGTCGTTCCAGATGCCGGTGTCCGCGGGCGATATCCGGCCTTCGGGCGCGATCGCGGTCGCCTCGGCGATCACCGCCGCGGCGCCGCCCACCGCGCGGCTGCCCAGATGCACCAGGTGCCAATCCTCGGGCATGCCGTCGCGGGCCGAGTACTGGCACATCGGCGATACCGCCAGGCGGTTGCGGAACGCGACCGATCGTTGCTGCAGGGGTTCGAACAAGTGGCTCAAGGCTGGCTCCGATACCGGCTTCGCGGCAGTAGGCGTTGCGCTGAAAATGCACCCCGTCACCCGGGGCAGTGCGGCGCTCACGTTAGCAAGCACGCAGACGTTGCGCCGTCATTACCCGGTCACCGCGACCGCCTCATGGCACCATATGCCGATGCACACGCCCCGCCCGTCCCCTGACCAGATGCTCCTTGGCCGGGCATTCCACGACCGGCCCCAGGCGCGCCTGCTGGTCGGCTTCAGCGGCGGCCTGGACTCCACCGTTCTGCTGCACGCACTGGCCGGCGACCCCGCTGTCCGCACCCATGGCCTGCGCGCCATCCACATCCACCACGGTCTGCACGCCGATGCCGACCGCTGGGCGGCACACTGCGAAAGTGTCTGCGCCGCGCTCGGGATTGCCTTCGACAGCGTCCCGGTGACCGTACGACCCGACGGCAACGGCACCGAAGCCGCCGCGCGCGACGCCCGCCATGCCGCTTTCGCCATGAAGCTCGAACCCGGCGACGTGCTGACCCTGGCCCACCACCGCGACGACCAGGCCGAGACCTTCCTGCTGCGCGCCCTGCGCGGATCGGGCGTGGACGGCTTGTCGGCCATGCGACGCTGGCGTGACTTCGGTGCCGGGCGACTGTGGCGGCCCCTGCTGGACATCCCGCGCGCCGCATTGCTCGACTATGCGGACGCACACGGACTGCGCTGGATCGAAGACCCGAGCAATGCCGACAGCCGCTTCGATCGCAACTTCCTGCGCCAGCAGGTGCTGCCGTTGCTGCGCTCACGATGGCCACAGGCCGACGCGGCGTTCGCCCGCTCCGCGGCCCTGTGCGATGAAGCCAGCCGGTTGCTGGACGACGAGGATGCCGCCGCGCTGGCTTCGAGCGTTGGCAACCACCCGCGCGTGCTTTCGCGCACAGCACTGCTCGCGTTGCCGGCCCAGCGCCGGGCACGCGTGTTGCGTCGCTGGATTGCCGGATTGGGGTTGCCGCCGTTGCCGGCTCACGGCTTGGCACGGATCGAGTCCGACCTGCTGCGGGCGCGCGCCGACGCCTCGGCCCGTTTCGAATGGAGCGGTGCCGTGGTCCACGCGTGGCGCGACGACCTGCATGCCGCCCCCGTCCAGACCGGCTTGCCGGACGGATGGAGCACGCCCTGGGACGGCAGCCGGCCGTTGCCATTGCCCAATGGCGGCGAGCTGGTACTGGAAGGCGCACCAACGTTGCCAAACCCCTGCCTGATCACGACCCGCCGCGGCGGCGAACGCATCACGCTGCCCGGCCGGAGCCACAGCCACTCGCTCAAGCATGTCCTGCAGGAACTCGGCGTGCCGCCGTGGCAACGCCCCGGACTACCGTTGCTGTTCACGCCTGACGGCAATCTGCTGGCCGTCGCCGACCTGGCTTACGAGAGGGAATTCGCGGACTGGCTGGACCGGCAAGGCGCGCGCCTGCGCTGGCATCCCGCATCGGATTGACCACATCCACGCGCTGACCGACACTGCGCGGATGCCTCGCAAAGCCACCCCCAAAGCCTCCCCGGTCGCCGACTTCGAAACCTCGCTCGACGC
>DATJBR010000011.1:0-1546 GCA_035515255.1 Lysobacter sp.
GCAGCAGATCGAAGCCGCGGGTGGTCGGCAGGTGCAGTACGCGTTTTCCACCAACGGTGGCGACCAGCGCCTTGCGCATGTTGCGCAGCCGGAACCAGCCGCTCTGGAAGCCGGGCAGGCTGGTGCCGTTGGTCTTCACCATCGGTTTGAACTCGGTGCGTTCGTCGAGATCGATCACCCGTGCCTGGTCGATCTGCAGTTCGGCCAATGCGAGCCGACGGCGGTAGAACGAGGTGGCGACCTCCAGCCCGTCGGCATTGAGCGCGATCCGATGCCGGCGCATGCCCCAGTCGATGACCAGTGCAATTGCGCCGACCAGCGCTACCAGGCAGGCGAGGGTAAGCGTGGCGCTGTCGCCGATCAGTTTCTGCTGGCTGCGATTCGTCAGCGCCATGGCGGTGCCGGTGATCAGCAACGGTCCCGCCACGACCAGGGCCGCCATCAGCAGGCGGGTTCGCGCCGTGACCGGCTGCAGTTGCAGAGTCGGTGGCATCGGCCCGGTTATCGACCGATCCATTCGGCAACGTCCTGGATCAGCGTGGGGTCCACGTGCCCGGGCGTCTGGTATTCCTCCAGGGTGCCGGCGCCCTCGCCGGCGATACCGAGGTGGTTCAGCGCGGGGTAGTGCTTGAGGGTGGCATTGGGCCGGCCGGCCAGAGCCGCGCGCCAGAGTTGCCAGTCGGTGTCGATCACCTGGAAGTCGCGACCGCCTTGCAGCAACAGCATGGGCAGGCTGGTTGCCAGTGCGTCGGCGACCGGGTCGATGCGGTCGAAGTGGCGCCAGTAGCTTGCCGGCACGCCCAGCGGCGCGTCCGCCGTCGGCATCGGCTCGTTGCCGCGAACCCGGGCGATCTTGCCATCGAGATCGTCCAGGAACGCCTGCTCGGCCGGCCCGATGACACCGTCGGCGTTGAACAGGTAGCGGTTCTGTTCCGGCAACAGGTCCAGCAGCGGGCGTGCCGGGGTGGCCAGCATGATCAGGCCGGCGACGTGGCCGGAGCGGGCGGCGATGCGTGGCGCGAGCATCGCGCCCTGGCTGTGGCCGAGGATGTAGATGCGATCCGGATCGATGCCCTGGGCGGTACCCAGTGCAGTGACGGCAGCGACGGCATCGCTGCTGGTCTCGTCGTCGACGTCGTAGTCGCCCGCGGCAAAGTCCTGCGGACGCGCCTTGGTGCGCTTGTCATAGCGCAGCACCGCGATGCCCTGCGTGGCCAGGCCGCGGGCAATGTCGAGGAACGGCCGGTTGGCGCCGACGGTCTCGTCACGATCCTGCGGGCCGGAGCCGTGGACCAGCACCACCGCGGGGAAACCCGCGCTGGGCGCCCTGGCCTTCGGCAGGGAAAGGGTGCCGGGCAAGGCGCGGTCGTCGTTGCCGACGGAAAATGCCTGCTCGGTGAAGCCCGCGTCGCTCGCGGGTGCGGCGGCGGGCGGTGGCGGCGCGGGCTGCACGAGGAAGCCCGCGATCCGGCCGTCGGCGTCGATCGCGATCTGGGCGAGCAGTTCGGCTTTCTCATGGTGCAGCGGGATGATCACCACGTGCATG
>DATJBR010000012.1:0-2243 GCA_035515255.1 Lysobacter sp.
CGCGGCGTCGCTCGACACCGCGTTGCAGGCGCAATGGCGGAATCTGGACGCGCCGCGCCGCATCGCCGGCGACCGCTTCACCAGCCGGCCCGGCGTGTTCGCCTGGGATCGCATCGACCCGGCCTCGGCCTTGCTGGCCGCGCAGTTGCCGGCCGACCTCGCCGGCGCGGCCGCCGATCTGGGTGCCGGGTTCGGCTACCTGTCGGCCGAACTGCTGGCGCGCTGCCCGGGGATCACCACGATTGATCTGTACGAGGCCGAAGGGCGCGCGCTGGAGCTGGCCCGCATCAACCTCGGTGCCATCGATACGCCCGCGACCCTTGGCTACCACTGGCACGACGTCACTGCCGGCCTGCCGAAGCAGTACGACGTGATCGTCAGCAACCCGCCGTTCCACACCCAGGGGCGGGCCGATCGACCGGACATCGGCCGGCGTTTCATCGCCGTCGCCGCCGAGGCGCTGAAGCCCGGAGGCCGGTTGTGGCTGGTCGCCAATCGCCACCTGCCTTACGAATCGGTGCTGACCGACAGCTTCGGCAGCGTGCGCACGGTCGCCCAGAACGACGGCTTCAAGATCATCGAAGCGGTGAAAGCGTTGCCCGCCAAGCCCGCGCCGAAGGTCAAGCCGTTCAACCGCGGCGAGTTGCGCAGGCAGTCCCGGTGAAACTGGTCAAGCTGATCGCGAACCTGGGCTACGGCAGCCGCAAGCAGGTCGCGCTGATGTTCCGCGAGGGCCGCATCACCGACGCCGATGGCGAGGTGCTGTACGCCGACGACAAGGTCGAGCGCGACACGATCCGGGTCGACGACGAGCCGCTCGACCCGGCCGCCGGATTGGTGCTGATGCTGCACAAGCCGGTCGGCTACACCTGCTCGACCAAGGACCCTGGCCGGATCATCTACGACCTGCTGCCCCCGCGTTTCCGCCTGCGCTCGCCGCTGCTGTCGCCGGTCGGTCGGCTCGATCGCGACACCAGCGGCCTGCTGCTGATGACCGACGACGGCCAGTTGCTCCACCGGGTCGTGTCGCCGAAAGCGCGTCTCGCCAAGGTCTACGACGCCACCCTCGCCGAGGATCTGCGTGGCGACGAAGGCGCGGTGTTCGCCAGCGGCGAGCTGTTGCTGGAGTCGGAAACCACGCCGCTCGCGCCCGCGGCACTGGAGGTGACCGGTCCGCGCGCGGCCCACCTGACGCTGACCGAGGGTCGCTACCACCAGGTGCGGCGGATGTTCGCCGCGGTCGGCAACCACGTGGAAGCGCTGCACCGCAGCCGCGTCGGTGGCTTGGCGCTGGACGGGCTGCCTGCGGGAGAGTGGCGGGTGCTGGGAGCGGACGATCTGGAGCGGCTGTTTGGCGCTGCTGGTTGATACCGATGTGGCACGGATAAGCGTCAGTCCAGGGTTGCGGAAGGCCTGAAACAACCCGGCTGTTGCTCATCATCCGCGTGAAGGCGGGAACCCAGGGCCCTTGGTTCCAACGACTTGATCAGCAACAACAGCCAAGAGTGGCTTCGATGGCCCACGCTGTGGGAGCCGGGCCGCGGGGGCGATTGCTGCACCCCTCGGTCAAGGCGTCTTGCCCTGACTCGGGGCCGCAGGCCATCCTTGGCCTGCTTTCCGCAATACCCCCGCGCCCCGGCTCCCGCGGATCGTTGCCGCTGTTCTGGGAAGAAGAGCGGTCAGCGCTATCGACCACCCCAGTGGGCGATTGGGAGGGATCGCGGCTTTTTGTAGGAGCGGCTTCAGCCGCGATGGGGACAGGTACGGGCGACCAGTATCGGATCGCGGCTGAAGCCGCTCCTACAAAAGCTTAGCGGCCTTGTTCTCGGGGGCCTCACGAAAACCACTCGCCGATGCGGCGTCCTGGATGGGTGTTGCGTAGAGCAGACATGGATGTTCGCGGCGGCGAGTCGGGCACGACGCCCGATCGAGCCGAGGAGCAATATCCATCCAGGGCGTCGCGCCCCCCCGAAGCCGAATTCCTGCTTGGCGAATGCAACGGATGCTCTGGGCAGTTGAAGCAACGACCTCAAAGCTTGCTCAGCGCACCGCACTGCGTGACGGGGTCCTACGGCTCCAACAGCCGCCGATAACCTTCCACACCCAGCTTTTCCAACGTCGCGATATTGCGCTCGACAATCGCATCCGGATCGGGGAATGCCTCCACCGCGCGCTCCACGCTGGCCTCGCGCAGCAGGTGCAGCATCGGGTAGGGGGAACGGTTGGTGCAGTTCGCAGGATCG
>DATJBR010000013.1:0-5020 GCA_035515255.1 Lysobacter sp.
CACGCATTCGGCAACGCTGCGCGACTGCGGGTAATAGCTGCGGGTGAGGTCGAGCAGTTCGCCCACGGTACTGGTGTCGGGAATGCCGGCCGACTGCAGCATCACCCCGACGCGGCGGCGCGCGGCGAGTTGCAGCGGCGATTGCCCGAACAGCGTGACCTCGCCGGCGTCGGCCGGCAGCAGGCCCAGCAGCAGTGCGATCGCGGTGGACTTGCCGGCGCCGTTCGCCCCCAGCAGCGCCAGCACCTGGCCAGCGTGCAGGCTCAGGTCGACACCATCAAGTGCGAGCACCTTGCCGTAGTGCCTGCGCACCCCACGCAGGCTGGCAAGTGCTGTCTGGCGGTCATCCATCGTGTGCGTCCCGGTTGTGGAATGCCGCCACGATAGGCAGCGCGCCACGACACCGGCAGTCCCGGCGATCACCCGTTTCACATGACAGCCGTCACGTGACGCCGCGCCGATGGGGGCCTAGGCTGCACCGGTCGTGGTTGCCGCCGCTTCGCAGCGCTCATCCGTTCCTGCCGCAAATGCGGGCACACTTCAAGGTCTTTCCACGTCCCGGTCCACGATGAATACCAACGCCGACCTGCTGAAAGAACTCCGCATCGACCGCACCCCGGCCCCGCCACCCCCGCGGCGCGGGTGGTTGATCGCCGCGGCCATCGCCCTCGTCGTCGTGCTGCTGGCGGTCGGCGCGGCGTTGCTGTTCGGTCGCGATGCCGGCATCGAGGTGCGGACCGCACCGGTGGTCGCGATCGGCAACGGCAGTGGCAGCGCCTCGGTGCTCGACGCCACCGGTTACGTGGTCGCGCGGCGGATGGCGACGGTGTCGGCGAAGATCACCGGCAAGGTGCGCGAGGTGCTCATCGAGGAAGGCCAGCGGGTCGAGGCCGGCGAGGTGATGGCGACGCTCGATCCGGTCGACGCGGCGGCCCAGCGCGAACTCGCTGTCGCCCAGCTCAACGCGGCGCGCAGCCAGATCGGCGGCGTCCAGGCCCGGCTGCACGAGGCGGACGCGAACGCCACCCGCCTCGGCGCGCTGGTCGGCCGGCAGCTGGTGTCGCGGGCCCAGTACGACCAGGCGATCGCCGAACGCGACACGCTGCGCTCGCAGCTGCTCACCGCGAAGCGCCAGGCCGAGGTCGCCGCCGAGCAGCTCGCCGTCGCCGACAATGGCGTCGACAACACGGTGGTGCGCGCGCCGTTCGCCGGGGTGGTGATCGCCAAGGCCGCGCAGCCCGGCGAGATGATCTCGCCGTTGTCGGCCGGCGGCGGCTTCACCCGCACCGGCATCGGCACGATCGTGGACATGGACTCGCTGGAGGTCGAGGTCGACGTCGGCGAGTCCTACATCGGCCGGGTCACCCCGAAGATGCCGATCGAGGCGATCCTCAACGCCTACCCGGACTGGCGGATTCCCGGCGAGGTGATCGCGATCATCCCCACCGCCGACCGCGGCAAGGCCACCGTCAAGGTGCGCGTGGCGCTGAACCAGAAGGACCCGCGCATCGTGCCGGACATGGGCGTGCGGGTGAGCTTCCTGGAGCCCACTGCACCCGGCGATGCCGGCCAGGGCAAACCCGGTGTGCTGGCCCCCGCGGCGGCGATCGTGTCGCGCGACGGCGAACAGGTCGTGTTCGTGGTGGCCGGGCCCGCCACGACGGACAGCACGGTCAGCCGGCGCGTGGTCCGCATCGGCCGCAGCCTCGGCGATGACCGCGAAGTCACCAGCGGGCTGAGCGGCGGCGACGTGGTGGTGCTGGATCCACCGCCGACGCTGACCGACGGTGCCCGCGTACGCATCGCTACGCAGGCCGAGTCAGACAAGTAATCCGGACAAATAGTCCAGACAGGCAGTCCAGACACGCAATCCCGGTAATTCCACCAGGCGAATCATCGCCCCAGCCCCAACGAGGACGGCCCCATGTCACTGGTATCGATCCGCAACCTCACCAAGGCCTACCAGCGCGGCCCGGAAAAGGTCGAAGTCCTGCACGGCATCGACCTGGATATCGGCGAAGGCGAGTTCGTCGCGCTGATGGGGCCGTCCGGCTCAGGCAAGACCACACTGCTGAATCTGATCGGCGGGCTCGACTCGCCCAGCGCCGGACAGATCGAGATCGAAGGCCAGCGCATCGAGCAGATGAGTGGCGGCCAGCTGTCGCAGTGGCGCAGTAACCACGTCGGTTTCGTGTTCCAGTTCTACAACCTGATGCCGACCCTGACGGCGCAGAAGAACGTCGAACTGCCGCTGCTGCTGACCCGGCTGTCGGCGGCGCAACGCCGGCGCAACGCCGGGATCGCGCTGGAGCTGGTCGGCCTGGCCGATCGTGGCAAGCACCGTCCCAACGAATTGTCCGGCGGTCAGCAACAGCGCGTGGCGATCGCCCGCGCGATCGTGTCCGACCCGACCCTGCTGATCTGCGACGAGCCCACCGGCGACCTCGACCGGCAATCGGCCGAGGAAATCCTGGCCTTGCTGCAATCGCTCAACCGCGATCACGGCAAGACCATCGTGATGGTCACCCACGACCCCAAGGCGGCCGACCACGCGCAGCGCACGATCCACCTCGACAAGGGCGTCCTGGTCGACCGTGATGATCAGGACCGCGACCTGGCACTGGAACACTGAGGGCGCCGCCATGAAATACCTGCACCTGATCTGGGCAGCGTTGTTTCGCAGCAAGACGCGCACCCTGCTCACCCTGCTGTCCGTGGTCGCGGCCTTCCTGTTGTTCGGCATGCTCGATTCGGTGCGGGTGGCCTTCAACTCCGGCGGCAGTGTCGCCGGCGCAGACCGGCTGGTGGTGTCCTCGCGGCTGTCGATCACCCAGCCCTTGCCGTACCGCCTGCTGTCGGAGATCGAAGCCGTTCCCGGCGTGAAACAGGTGGCCTTCGCCAACTGGTTCGGCGGGATCTACCAGGATCCGAAGAACTTCTTCCCCAACTTCGCCGTCTCGCCAAACTACCTTCAGCTGTACCCCGAATACCGGGTGCCGGCGGACCAGCTGAAGGCCTTCCAGGCCGACCAGACCGGCGCGATCGTCGGCGCTTCGCTGGCCAGGCGTTTCAACTGGAAAATCGGCGACACCATCCCGCTGCAGGCGACGATCTTCCCGAAGAACGGCAGCAACGACTGGAGCTTCACCCTGCGCGGCATCTACCAGATGGAGGACAGCAAGCGCGCCGGCGAGGAGAACCAGCTGATGTTCCACTGGAAGTACTTCGACGAGGCCAACGACTACATGCACGGCCAGATCGGCTGGCTCATGGTCCGGCTCGACGACGTCGACCAGGCCTCGCGCGTGGCGCTGGCGATCGATGCGCTGTCGCAGAACTCCGACCACGAGACCAAGACCCAGACCGAGCAGGCGTTCAACCAGGCCTTCATCAAGCAGTTCGCCGACATCGGGCTGATCGTCAGCGCGATCATGGGCGCGGTGTTCTTCACCCTGCTGCTGCTGACCGGAAACACGATGGCGCAGGCGGTACGCGAGCGCATTCCGGAGCTGGCGGTGATGAAGACGATCGGTTTCAGCGACCGCAGCGTGCTGGGGCTGGTGCTGGCCGAGTCGATCCTGTTGATCGTGCTCGGCGGGCTGCTCGGGCTCGGCCTGGCCTCGGCGCTGATGCCGATGGTGAGCGGCCTCAGTGGCGGCACGATCCAGTTGCCCAGCGTGCCGGCCGGCACCTGGCTGGTGGGATTGGGACTGATGGTCGGCATCGGCGTGGTGGTCGGCGTGCTGCCGGCGTTGCGCGCGATGCGGCTGAATATCGTCGATGCCCTGGCCGGGCGCTGAGCGGAGAATCCGATGAAGCACTTCAAGAAACGCCTGAAGGGATGGCTGCTCAATGCCGGGATCGTGCTGGCGATCCTGGCCGCGCTGGTGGCATGGATCCAGCTGCCCTGGCAGGGAGTGGTCGCGCTGGTGGTACTGCTGGCCGCATGGCTGGGATTGACCCGCCGCGGCCGGCAGACGCTGGCGGTCGCCGGCGTCGGCATCACCGGGCTGCCGCAGCGCTGGGGCGCATCGATGGTGATCGTGGTCGGCATCGCCGGCGTGGTCGCGGTGCTGGTGGCGATGCTGGCCATGGGCGAAGGCTTCCAGGCCACCCTCAACCAGACCGGCAGCGACGATGCGGCGATCATCCTGCGCGGTGGCTCGCAGGCGGAAACCAACTCGATCATCAGCCGCGACCAGGTGCCGCTGATTTCCTCATTGCCGGGGATTGCGCGCGGCAGCGACGGCCGCCCGCTGGTCTCGCCGGAGCTGTCGCAGGTCGTCAACATGCGCAGCAAGGGCGACGGTAGTGACGTCAACGCGCAATTGCGCGGCGTCGGTGCGCAGGCGTGGGAGCTGCGCCCGCAGGTGCGGCTGGTCGAAGGCCGCAGGTTCCAGCCGGGTCTGCGCGAGCTGGTGGTCGGCAAGGGCGCGCGGGAGCAGTTTCTCGGGCTCGACGTGGGCTCGTCGATCAAGCTCGGCAACCAGCAATGGAGCGTGGTCGGCCTGTTCGCCAGTGGCGATGCGCACGAGTCGGAACTGTGGGCCGATGCCGAGGTGGTCGGATCGGCCTACAACCGCTCCTCCTACCAGTCGGTCACCGTGAAGCTCGCCGGCAAGGACGGCTTCACCCAGCTCAAGGCCGCGCTGGCAGCCGACCCGCGGCTCAAGCTCGACGTGGAAACCACCCGCGCCTACTACTCCAAGCAGTCCGAAGGCCTGACCAAGCTGATCACGGTTCTGGGCACGGTGATCGGGACGATCATGGCGATCGGCGCGGTGTTCGGCGCGCTCAACACCATGTTCGCCGCCGTCGCCGGCCGTGCGCGCGAGATCGCGACCATGCGCGCGCTCGGCTTCCGCGGCCTGCCGGTGGTGGTGGCGGTGATGCTGGAGACGATGCTGCTCGCACTGCTGGGCGGCCTGCTCGGCGCCGGACTCGCGTGGCTGGTCTTCAACGGCTACACGGTGTCGACGCTGGGCAACAACTTCAGCCAGGTCGTGTTCCAGTTCAAGGT
>DATJBR010000014.1:0-9495 GCA_035515255.1 Lysobacter sp.
TGCCGGCGCCCGCAGCCGGTCGCAGTCGGCCCGTCGCCTGCAACCAGTCAACGATGGACGCGGCATCCGGCACTGGCTGCGATCGGGGGGCATAGAGGGCGGCGAAGGCGGGGATCACGAAGCCCAGCCAGAGCGCGGGCAGTGCCACACCCAGCCACGGCGCCGCCGTCACGACGCGACGCTGCCATCGACTTCCCGGGTCCATCATCCCCATACCCATGCCTCCCCCAAGGCTGCCGGATGGATATCGGCGGCAAGGGCAAAAGCTTGAGCGGCGTGATGCACGACGTCGGATGGCGCGTTCCCGCACGAGGGTCGATCAGGCCCTGGAAACACATCCGTGCACACGGCCGTGGTCGCCTGCGTGCCAGCATCGGGGGGATGCGACGGTCGGAAGTGCAGGCAATGGCTTGAACCCGGCCGCAACGGTCCGCACTTTCCCTGCATCGCGGCCTTGTCGGCCGCCCGTCATGAGGAATCCCACCATGCGAATGGACAAGCTCACATCGCGCTTCCAGCAGGCGCTTGCCGATGCGCAGTCGCTGGCGGTCGGGCGCGACCACAACGTCATCGAGCCGGCGCACCTGCTGGTCGCGCTGCTCGACCAGTCCGGCGGCAGCACCCGCCCGCTGCTGTCCCAGGCCGGTGTCAATGTGCCGGTGCTGCGCGAACGGCTGGGTGAGGCGCTCGACAAGCTGCCGACCGTATCCGGACAGGCCGGCAATGTCAGTGTCGGCAACGACCTGTCGCGGCTGCTCAACCTGACCGACAAGTACGCCCAGCAGCGCGGGGATGCGTTCATCGCCACCGAGCTGTTCGTGCTCGCGGCGCTGGAGGACGGCGGCGAGGCGGGCCGCGCCCTGAAGGCCGCCGGTGGCGACAAGTCCCGCATCGAAGCGGCGATCGAGAAAGTCCGTGGAGGCGAGACCGTGCAATCCGAAAATGCCGAAGACCAGCGTCAGGCGCTGGAGAAATACACCATCGACCTGACCGCGCGTTCGGAGTCCGGCAAGCTCGATCCGGTGATCGGCCGCGACGAGGAGATCCGCCGCACGATCCAGGTGCTGCAGCGGCGGACCAAGAACAACCCGGTACTGATCGGCGAGCCCGGCGTGGGCAAGACCGCGATCGTCGAAGGGCTGGCCCAGCGCATCATCAACAACGAGGTGCCCGAGGGCCTGCGCGGCAAGCGCGTGCTCAGCCTGGACATGGGCGCACTGATCGCCGGGGCGAAGTTCCGCGGCGAGTTCGAGGAGCGGCTGAAGGGCGTGCTCAACGACCTGGCCAAGAACGAGGGCCAGGTGATCCTGTTCATCGACGAGCTGCACACCGTCGTCGGCGCCGGCAAGGCCGAGGGTTCCATGGATGCCGGCAACATGCTCAAGCCGGCGCTGGCGCGCGGCGAGCTGCATTGCATCGGTGCCACCACGCTGGACGAGTACCGCAAGTACATCGAGAAGGACGCCGCGCTGGAGCGCCGGTTCCAGAAGGTGCTGGTGGAGGAGCCGAGTGTGGAGGACACCATCGCGATCCTGCGCGGGCTGAAGGAGAAATACGCGGTCCATCACGGCGTGGAGATCACCGACCCGGCGATCGTCGCCGCCGCCACGCTCAGCCATCGCTACATCGCCGACCGCCAATTGCCCGACAAGGCGATCGACCTGATGGACGAGGCCGCCAGCCGCATCCGCATGGAGATCGACTCAAAGCCCGAGGAACTGGACCGCAAGGAACGCCGGCTGATCCAGCTCAAGATCCAGCGCGAGGCGCTGAAGAAGGAAAAGGACGAGGCGAGCAAGCAGCGCCTGGCCGACCTGCAGGCGGAAATCGACACTCTGGAGCGCGAGTTCAACGACCTGGAAGAGGTCTGGAAGGCCGAGAAGGCGATGCTGCAGGGCGCGACCAGGATCAAGGAGCAGATCGAGGCCGCCAAGCTGGAGCTGGAGGCCGCCCAGCGCAAACAGGACTTTGCGAAGATGAGCGAGATCCAGTACGGCCGCCTGCCGGAACTGGAGAAGCAGGCCCAGGCCGCGCACGAAGCCGAGACCAAGGGTTTCACCCTGTTGCAGGACAAGGTGACCGACGAGGAAATCGCCGAGGTCGTCAGCCGCTGGACCGGCATCCCGGTGTCGAAAATGCTCGAAGGCGAGCGCGAGAAACTGCTGCAGATGGAGCAGCACCTGCACGCCCGCGTGATCGGCCAGCAGGAGGCGATCCAGGTCGTGTCCGACTCGGTGCGGCGTTCGCGCGCCGGACTGTCCGACCCGAACCGGCCGTCGGGTTCGTTCCTGTTCCTCGGCCCCACCGGCGTCGGCAAGACCGAGCTGTGCAAGGCGCTGGCGAATTTCCTGTTCGATTCGGACGACGCGATGATCCGCATCGACATGAGCGAGTTCATGGAGAAGCACGCGGTCAGCCGTCTGGTCGGCGCGCCTCCTGGCTATGTCGGTTACGAGGAAGGCGGCTACCTGACCGAGGCGGTGCGCCGCCGTCCGTACAGCGTGATCCTGCTCGACGAGGTCGAGAAGGCGCACCCGGACGTGTTCAACATCCTGTTGCAGGTGCTCGACGACGGCCGCCTGACCGATGGCCAGGGCCGCACGGTCGACTTCCGCAATACCGTGATCGTGATGACCAGCAATCTCGGTAGCCAGATGATCCAGGAGATGGATGCCGATGACACGCCCGAGGGCTACACCCAGATGAAGGCGGCGGTGATGGGCGTGGTGCAGAACCACTTCCGTCCGGAGTTCATCAACCGGCTCGATGACATCGTGGTGTTCCATTCGCTGGACAAGCAGCAGATCCGCGAGATCGCCCGGATCCAGCTGCACGGTCTGGACAAGCGTCTGGCCGAACGTGGTTTGACGCTGGAACTGTCCGACGGTGCGTTGTCGCTGTTGGCCGATGTCGGCTTCGACCCGGTGTATGGCGCGCGGCCGCTGAAGCGTGCGATCCAGCAGCAGCTGGAGAATCCGCTGGCGACGAAGATCCTGTCGGGCGGGTTCGCCAGCGGCGAGACGATCCATGTGGATGCCGAAGGCGGGGCGCTGGTGTTCCGGAAGGGGTGAGCACAGGCGGCTTGCGCGGCACTGCCGCGCGCCTGGGCGAACGCCCGGCGCGCTGCGCAGGGCCGGGCCGGGGTTAAAAGCGGGCCCTGTCAAACCGTGAAGCATCGAGCAGTTGAATAGCGACACAGCAAAACAGCAGCTTCGACGATTTGCTCGCTGCGGATGCCGGGCCGCGGGGGCGATTGCTCACCCCTCGGTCAGGGCGTCCTGCCCTGACTCGGGGACGCAGGCCATCCTTGGCCTGCTTTCCGCAATACCCCCGCACCCCGACACCCGCGGACGGTTGAGCTGGCTTCGGCGAGCAGGACTTCGGAGATTTGCGCGGCGTGTGCCGAGTTGGGAGATTCGATCAGGCACCCCTTCTCCCGCGGCGGCGCCCGAAGGGTATGCGGAGCTGGGAAGGTGCCGAAGGGCGGGCGCCCCGAAGGAAGCACCCTTGGGGTGTGAGGGTGTTTGCAACGGTAAATGCGATTGGTGGGCTTCGCTTCTTGCGTTCTTCTTCTGCAGAACGTTGTCAATTACTTGCCGATGCGGCGGCCTGCCGGGGTGTTGCGTAGAGCGGACATGGATGTCCGCGGCGGCGAGTCGACCATGGATGGTCGACCGAGCCGAGGAGCAATCTCCCGGCAGGGCGTCGCTGTGTCCGAAGCCCGGATCGACCGGCCTATCTCCGTTTCAATTGCGCGGATAACGACCAAATGAAAAAACCTCCCCGCCAGCAAGACAGGGAGGCTTCGTTTTCACGCGAGTGACGCGCAGCGGTACTACCAGCGGTAGCCGATCTTCGCGTACATGTACGCACCGTTGAAACCGAACGGCGAGGCCGAGTTGTACGGGAACTGGCCGTTGGTCGAGTTGCCGAAGATGTTCTCGTCCGGGTATTCGTTGAGCACGTTGTCGCCACCCAGGGTGAAGCTCCAGCGGTCGAGGTGGTAGGTCGCAGCCAGGTCGACCAGCCACTTGGCGCCGTAGGTCTGGTCATTGACCGAGGCGTTGGGCGTGGTCTGGAAGCTGCCGTAGCGGGTGGTGCCGGCAAGGAACGTCCAGTCCTGCACCTTCCAGGTACCGCTGAGGACGAACTTGTCGCGCGGGAAGCCCTTCTCGATCCGGCCCCGCTCGGCGCGGTCGAGGCGCTCCAGGTTCAGGCCGCCGGTCTCCAGCTCGGGCGGGTTCGCCGCGACCCGGGTGATCTCGGTCTTGGAATAGTTGTAGCCGCCGGTCAGGTTGAAGCTGCCGTTGGCCAGATCCCAGCGGTAGCTGCCGACGATGTCGATGCCGCGCGTGCGGGTGTCGATCGCGTTGGTGAAGTAGCGGCCGCCGGTGACGCCGAAGATGCCGCGCGCCTCCAGGAACCGGCGCACCGCATCGCCGGTGAGGTTGGACGACAGCACGATGCGGTCATCCACGTCGACCTGGTAGGCGTCGGCGGTGATGTACAGGCGGTCGACCGGCTGCAGCACCAGGCCGAGGCTGTAGGAGGTCGCCTCCTCCGGCTGCAGCGGCTCCGAGCCCAACGCGCGCGCGATCTCGCCGGCGGCCGGGAAGGTGCGGATCTCGAACGGGTCGGTGATGCCGGCGATGAAGGTGGTGCTGGTGGTCTGGAAGTTCTGCTGCGACAGCGACGGCGCGCGGAAGCCGGTGGAGATCGTGCCGCGCAGGGCCACCGCGTCGGTGAACTCGTAACGGCCGGACACCTTGCCCGAGGTCTGGTTGCCGAAATCGCTGTAGTCCTCGAAACGCACGGCGGCACCGCCGGAGAACCGCTCGGTGAAGTTGGCCTCCAGGTCGGCGTACAGCGCGTAGCTGTCACGCGAGTAGTGACCGGCATCGCTGGCGCGGAAACCCGGGAAGCCCTGCGCGCCCGACGCGATCGGGGGCGGCAACGGGCCCTGGCGCCAGGAGTCGGGCTCACCCGGAGACTGGTTCCACTTTTCCTCGCGGTATTCGCCACCGAATGCGAGGTTGACCGGGTACGCCAGCCCCCAGTCGAACTGCCGGCTGAGATCGAAGTTGACGATGTTCTGGGTGACTTCCAGCGCGCCGTCGTAGAACGAGGTCGGCGAACTCGGCCCGAGGCTCGCGTTGAGGGTGTTGCGGGTATGGAAGTCGAGGTGGTTGTAGCCGTAGTTGTAGCTCAGGTCCCACTTCCAGTCGCCGGCGTCGCCGCGCAGGCCGGCCACCAGCGAGCGGTCGTCGGCGATGTTGTTGATGCGCGGCAGGAACCCGTCCGGGTAGATCGACGGGATGTTCTGGTTGGCGTTGCGCGGCGCGCGGAAGAACGCGAACGAGGTGATGTCGCGCTCGCTCGCCATACCGAATGCGTACAGCTCCATCGTGTCCGACAGCGGTACCACGGTATTCAGCGACAGCGCCCAGCTTTCCACCTCGGGATCGCCATAGACGAACGCCTTCTGGCCGAGTTCGGGCTGGGTGGCGCTCGGCGTGCCGGCAAACGGACGGGCACGGTTGGTCGAATCCTGGTCGCCGACCTGCGCGGCGATATGCAGGAAGCCGCCGGCATCACCGAGCGCGATGCCGGTATCGCCCGCGAGCTGCCACTGCTTGCCGTCGCCGGCGGAGTACTGGCCGTAGGTGGCATCGATGCTGCCGCCGCTGCCGGCACCTTTGAGCACGATGTTGACCACGCCGGCGATCGCGTCCGAACCGTACTGCGCGGAGGCGCCGTCACGCAGCACTTCGACGCGTTCGATCGCCGAAACCGGAATCGCATTGAGGTCGACCGGCGAGGAGCCGCGGCCCTGGCTGCCGTTGACGTTCAACAGCGCGGTGGTGTGGCGGCGCTTGCCGTTGACCAGCACCAGCACCTGGTCGGGGGCCAGGCCGCGCAACTGCGCCGGACGGATCGCACTGGTGCCGTCGGTCAGTGCGGGGCGTGGGAAGTTCAGCGAGGGCAGGGCACGCGACAGTGCAGTGGCCAGTTCGGTGGTGCCGGTCGACTGCAGAACCTCGGGCGTGATGATGTCGATCGGTGAGGTCGACTCGGCGACCGTGCGGTCGCTGACCCGGGTGCCGGTGACGATGACCTGGTCCAGCGTGGTGGCGTCACTTTTTGGCGTCGGCGCGGTCTGTGCGAAGGCGACCGGTGCAGCGAGTGCGAGAGCTATGGCCAGGTGCAGGCGGCTTGGCGTCATTAGTGGTTCCCCGGAGTGGCCGCGTATACGGCGTGACATCCGATTAACGCAAAAATAGCGCGGTCGTCAAATAGACCTTGGTGGAATGGTCGGACGACATGGCTGGAATGAAGTGCGGCGATCGCATGCTGTCGCGTAGTCGACAACGAGCGTGTTTGCAGACGGGCAGAGACGGTCGGCCGGCAATTTTTCAGGACGCTTCTCGCCTGCGACACGAGTGCGCCTGCCGGGTATCCCGGCCAGTCGCTCCACGAAATTCGCTTGGTGTCCGGGACACCCGGCAGGCGCTTCCGGATGCGGCAGTGGCTGGCAGGGAAAGCCGAAAGACAGCGAACCCCTGACGTCAGCCGGGGCTGATCCGTGGCAGGTGGTGGTCGCCGCGGTAGGGCGGCGTGGCGATCACCATCTCGGCAAGGCTGTGGGCGAGTTCGCGTTCGGCCATTACCACCCCGTCGGCACCGTGCTCGAGCAGGTGCTGGACCTCGGCATCGCTGTGCGCACGGGCCAGCAGGGTCAGCGACGGGTTGATCGCGCGCAGCTTGGCCAGCGCCTCGCCGGCTTCCAGCGGCTGCGGAATCGCCAGGATCGCAATGGTGGCTTTTTCCGGATGCGCCTCCACCAGCACCCGGTCGGCGGCGGCGCTGCCGCGGATCGCCGGAATGCCTGCGGCATGCGCCCGGTCGACGTGATGGCCGCTGTCGTCGATGACCACCACCGGCACGTCGTGGCTGCGCAGCAGGTTGACCAGTTCGGCACCGACGCGGCCGTAGCCGATCACGATGGCGTGGTTGCTCACGTCCAGCGACGGCCCGGGCAACGGCCCCAGGTCGGCCTGTTCCTGGACCAGCCGCGCCTGCCTGGCCTGCCACTTGTCGACCAGTACGAAAATCAGCGGATTGAGCATGATCGTAATCAGCGCGCCGGCCAGGACCAGGTCCTGCGCCTCCTTGTTCATGATCTGCAGCGTCACGCCGAGGCCGGCAATGATGAAGGCGAACTCGCCGATCTGCGCCAGGCTGGCGGAAATGGTGATGGCGGTGATGTTGGGGTAGCCGAACGCGCGCACGATCACGTAGGCCGCGGCGGACTTGCCGAACAGGATGATCAGCACGGTCGCCAGCACGTGCAGCGGGTGCTCGATCAGGATCCTCGGGTCGAACAGCATGCCGACGGAGACGAAGAACAGCACCGCGAACGCATCGCGCAGCGGCAGCGAGTCGCTGGCGGCCTTGTGGCTGAGTTCGGACTCGTTGAGCAGCAGGCCGGCGAAGAACGCGCCCAGCGCGAACGACACTCCGAACAGTTCGGCCGAGCCGTAGGCCACGCCCAGCGCGATCGACAGCACCGCCAGGGTGAACAGCTCGCGCGAGCCAGTGCCGGCGGTGCGCTCCAGTACCCACGGAATTACCCGCCGGCCGACCACCAGCATCACCGCGACGAACGCCGCCACCTGCACCATCGTCAGCGCGATGGCGACCACGATCGACCCGAGCGTGTGCACCTCGCCGCCCGCGACGGGGTGCATGATCGAGCCCAACACCGGCATCAGCACCAGCGCGACCACGCAGGCCAGGTCCTCGACGATCAGCCAGCCGACTGCGATCTTGCCCCGTTTGGTGTCCAGCAGGCGACGGTCTTCCATCGCCCGCAGCAGCACCACCGTGCTGGCGGTGGCCAGCGAAAAACCGAACACCAGGCCGTGTACGGTCGACCAGCCCATCAGCGAGGCCAGCCCCCAGCCCAGCAGGGTGGCGACGGTGATCTGCACCATCGCGCCGGGGATGGCGATCCACTTGACCGCCATCAAATCCTTGACCGAGAAGTGCAGGCCGACGCCGAACATCAGCAGCATCACGCCGATCTCGGCCAACTGGCTGGCCAGGTCCTGGTCGCCGACGAAGCCGGGCGTGAACGGGCCGGCGACGATGCCGGCCACCAGGTAGCCCACCAGCGGCGACAGCCGCAGTCGATTGGCCAGCGCGCCGAACAGGAATGCCAGCAGCAGTCCCACGGCGATGATGCTGATCAGGTCGGTTTCGTGGGGCATCGGGGATCCGGTCGGCTTAGCCGATCAATCATGTGGGTCGCTGCCGGCCGGTACAAGCAAAAAAGCCGGTGCCCACGGCCGCACCCGTACAATGACGGCATGATCGCCTTCAAAGATTTCGCCCTTCGTCGCGGCGAACGCCTGCTGCTGTCCAAAGTCGACCTGGTCCTGCAGGCCGGTTGGCGGGTGGGCGTGATTGGCCGCAACGGCACCGGCAAATCCTCGCTGTTCGCCGCCATGCAGGGCCAACTGGAAGCCGATCAGGGCGACCTGGGCATCCCCAGCCGGGTGCGCATCGCCGCCGTCGCCCAGGAAACCCCGTCGCTGCCGGATCCCGCGCTGGACTTCGTGCTGTCGGGCGATGTCGCCGTGCACGCGGCGATCCAGGCCGAGGCCAACGCGTTTGCGAACGAGGACTGGGAAGCCGTCGCCGAGGCCCACCACCGGCTGGAGGAACTCAACGGTTACGACGCCAGCGCGCGCGCCGGCAAGTTGCTGCACGGGCTCGGGTTTTCCGCCGACACCCACGGCCGCGCGGTCAGCACGTTTTCCGGTGGCTGGCGCGTGCGCCTCAACCTCGCCCGCGCGTTGATGACCCCGTCCGACCTGCTGCTGCTCGACGAGCCGACCAACCATCTCGACCTGGATGCGGTGCTGTGGCTGGAGCAATGGCTGCTGCGCTACCCCGGCACCCTGTTGCTGATCAGCCACGACCGCGAATTCCTCGACGAGGTCACCACCCACACGCTGCACCTGAACGACGGCAAGGCCAGGCTTTACAGCGGCAACTACACCGCCTTCGAGCGCCAGCGCGCCGAGCACCTGCGGTTGCAGCAGATCACCCACGAGAAGGCGCAGGCCGAGCGCGCCCACCTGCAGAGCTTCATCGACCGTTTCAGCGCCAGTGCGGCCAAGGCCAAGCAGGCGCAGTCGCGGGTCAAGCGGCTGGCGAAGATGGCCGGCACCGAGGCGGTGCGCATCGAGCGCGCGCTGCGGATCGAGTTCCCGGCCCCGGCCAAGTTGCCGCATGCCCTGCTGCGGCTGGCGCATGCGGATTGTGGCTACGCCTCTCCCCCGCAAGCAGGGGAGGGGGGCAAGGTCATTCTGCACGACGTCGGATTCATCCTCGAAGCCGGCGACCGCGTGGCCCTGCTCGGCCCCAACGGTGCCGGCAAATCGACCCTGGTGAAGAGTCTGGTCGGCGATCTGCCCCTGCTGGCCGGTG
>DATJBR010000015.1:0-12179 GCA_035515255.1 Lysobacter sp.
GCCGGATCGGGTACGTCCTGTTCTACGGGTTCAAGGACCTGCTCGGTGATCCGCTGATGCTGTTCCGGATCTGGGAAGGCGGCATGAGCTTCCACGGCGGTCTGCTGGGGGTGGCGGCCGCGGGGCTGTGGTGGTCGCGCCGGCAACGCCTGCATTTCTTCGATGTCGCCGACTTCATCGTGCCGCTGGTACCGGCCGGACTGGGGTTGGGCCGGGTGGGCAACTACATCGGCGGCGAGTTGTGGGGGAAATTCACCGGGGGCGGCTGGGGCGTGTTGTTCCCGCGCGCGCCGGAATTTGCCGGCTGGAGCCAGGAGCAGCTGCAGGCGCAGTTCGCCACTGGCGCCCTGGACCGCTTCGCCCGCCATCCCTCTCAGCTGTATCAGGCGCTGCTGGAGGGATTGGTGACGTTCGGCGTCCTGTGGTGGTTCTCGCGCAAGCCGCGCCCGCGTTACACGGTGTCGGGGCTGTTCATGCTGCTGTATGGCAGCTTTCGATTCCTGGTGGAGTTCGTGCGGGTGCCGGACGTGCAACTGGGCTACCTCGCGTTCGGCTGGCTGACCATGGGGCAGGTGCTGAGCCTGCCGTTGATAGCGCTCGGCCTGTTCTGGCTGTGGTGCTCCCGCCGTTCCCCGACCATCCAGCCCGCGCCGGTCGCGGGATCCTGACATGCGCCAGTACCTCGATCTGTTGCGCCACGTCCTTGAGCAAGGCACCCAAAAATCCGACCGCACCGGCACCGGTACCCGCAGCGTGTTCGGCTGGCAGATGCGCTTCGACTTGAGCCAGGGGTTCCCGCTGGTCACTACCAAGAAGCTGCACCTGCGCTCGATCGTGCACGAGCTGCTGTGGTTCCTGAAGGGCGAAACCAACATCGCCTACCTGCGCGACAACAAGGTTGCGATCTGGGACGAGTGGGCCGATCCGGACGGCGAGCTGGGGCCGGTGTACGGGAAGCAGTGGCGGCACTGGGCGGGCGCAGACGGAAGCGAGATCGACCAGATCGAATGGGTGGTGAGCGAGATCAAGCGCAACCCGGATTCGCGCCGGTTGATCGTATCGGCATGGAACGTCGCCGACCTGCCGAAGATGGCCTTGATGCCCTGCCACACGATGTTCCAGTTCTATGTGGCCGACGGCAAGCTCAGCTGCCAGCTGTACCAGCGCAGTGGCGATATTTTCCTCGGGGTGCCGTTCAACATCGCCAGCTATGCGCTGCTTACCCACATGGTGGCGCAGGTGTGCGGGCTGGGCGTCGGTGACTTCGTGCACACGCTGGGCGACGCGCACCTGTATTCGAACCACCTCGATCAGGCGCGCGAGCAGTTGTCGCGACAGCCGCGTGCATTGCCGGCGTTGAAGCTCAATCCCGCGGTGTCGGACATCTTCGGGTTCACCTTCGATGACATTACGGTCGAGGGCTACGATCCGCTGCCCGCCATCAAGGCGCCGGTGGCGGTGTGAGCGTGAAGCTGGTGCTGATCGCGGCGCTGGATCGCCATCGCGCGATCGGTCGCCACAACGACCTGCCATGGCGGCTGCCGGACGACCTCAAGCGCTTCAAGGCGCTGACCCTCGGGAAACCGCTCCTGATGGGGCGAAAGACCGCGCAGTCGCTGGGGCGCGCACTGCCGGGGCGGCGGAATCTGGTGCTGACCCGCAGCGGTCAGGTGCCTTTCGGGCAGATGGAGCCGGTCGCGTCAGTGGATCAGGCCCTGGAAATGGTGTCCCGTGGCAGCGATGGGCAGGCAGTGGAGCTGTGCGTGATCGGCGGCGGCGAGGTCTATGCCCTGTGCCTGCCGCGCGCTACCGGCATGTACCTGACCCATGTGGACACCGTGGTGGAGGACGCCGATGCGTTCTTCCCGGCGTTTGATCCGGCAGCGTGGCAGGTGCTCGCGCGCGAATCGCATGCGGCCGATGCGCAGCATGCCTACGCGTTCGAGTTCATCGACTACCGGCGCATGCCACTTCTGTAGCCCCTGCAGGAGCGACGTCAGTCGCGAATGCGCAGAACCCCGTGTGCCGGAGGGGGGCTTCGATGCGGAGCGTAGGTGTCGATGTCGCCATGTCCCGTTCGAGGTCACGTGGTCGCGGCGAGGATGACCAGGTCGCGACTGACCGGTGGAGGCATGCCTCCACCACTCCTACGACCGAAGGAAGTCCAGTCGGACGACAACATCGATCCGGCATATATCAACGCCGCGGGCGATGGCGGGGCTTGGGCGGCTTGGCTGGTACCGTGCGGCCGGGCACCTGCACCACCCGCAACTCGTCGGTATCGAGTTGCAGCGCGGTGAGCTTGCCGCCCCATACCGCGCCGGTGTCGATCGCATGCACGCCGTGGCCGATGAACAGGTCCAGCGCGGACCAGTGGCCGCACACGATTTTCAGGTCGCGCTCGACCCGGCCGGGGACTTCGTACCAGGGATACAGCCCGGGGGGCTGGGTCCCCGGCACGCCCTTTTCCTCGTACGAGATCCGTCCGCGTGGCGAGCAATAGCGCAGCCGGGTCAGCAGGTTGATGATCGCGCGCTGGCGATCGATCCCGGCCAGCCGCGGGTTCCACACCGGGCCATCGCCGTACATGTTCTTCAGCAACCGCTGGTACTGGTCCCCGCGAAGCACGGCCTCGATCTCGCGCGCGTGCTTCTCGGCAAGCTGGGTCGTCCATTTCGGTGCGAGGCCGGCATGCACCATCATCCAGCCCAGCTCGCGGTCGACATGCACCAGCTCCTGCATCCGCAACCAGGTCAGCAGGGTGTCGCGATCCTCGGCGAACACCACGCGCTGCAGGTCGGGATTGACCTTGCGCTGCTCCTCCTCACGGCGCGCACCGACGGCGAGCAGCGACAGGTCGTGGTTGCCGAGCACCACGGTCGAGTTCGCACGCAGCGAGTGCACCAGGCGCAAGGTCTCCAGCGACTGCCCGCCGCGGTTGACCAGGTCGCCGCAGAACCAAAGGCGGTCGCGGGCAGGGTCGAACGCGATCTTTTCCAGCAACCGCTGGGTGACGTCGTAGCAGCCCTGCAGGTCGCCGATGGCCCAAACACTCATGTCCTGCCCGCCATCAGTGCAGCGTGCGCGGCACGGTCAGGGTGAAGGCGGGAATCGGTACATCGAAACGGGTGCCATCGTCGGCCACCATCGTGTAGCTGCCTTCCATCGTGCCCAGGTCGGTCTCCAGCACCGCGCCGGAGGTGTATTCAAAACCTTCGCCAGGACGCAGCCACGGCTGCTCGCCGACCACGCCGTCGCCTTCCACTTCCTGCACCTTGTCGTTCGCATCGGTGATCAGCCAGCGACGCGAGAGCAACCGGGCGGGCACCTTGCCGCTGTTGCGGATCTGGATCGTGTAGGCAAAGACGAAACGGCCCCGTGCGGGCTCGGATTGCTCATCGAGATAGCGGGTGGCGATATCAATGACGAAAGCGTGATCGGTGTGGCGTTCCATGCCCGACAGTGTAGTGGCTGGGTGGCGGAAGCGGGGACGCGAAGCGCATCGCGGCGGCGCCGGAGTGCTGTTTCAATCGACCAGCGAATTGCTCAAGGCGACAAAGTCCGCAACGGCCACCTGTTCCGCACGCGCCTGCGGCGAAATGCCGGCGGCTTCGAGTGCGCCCGCATCGCAGATTTTCGACAGGGCGTTGCGCAGGGTCTTGCGGCGCTGGCCGAATGCATCGCGAACCACGCGGGCGAACAGTCCGCGATCGCGGACGTCGATGCGATCCGCCGACAGCGGCACCAGTCGCACCACCGCCGAGTCCACCTTCGGTGCCGGCCGGAACGCGCCCGGTGGCACGATGAACAACGGGGTGACCGCGCAGTACGCCTGCAGCATCACGCTGAGCCGGCCGTAGACCTTGCTGCCGGGCCCTGCCGCCATGCGGTCGACCACTTCCTTCTGCAGCATGAACACCATGTCCTCAATGGCCGGCGCGTGCTCGAGCGCATGGAACAGGATCGGCGAAGACAGGTTGTAGGGGAGATTCCCGACCAGGCGGATCTTGCGGTCGGAAGTTGTTCGATTGCCGTTGTCTTCGCTGGCGGCCAAGGCGCTGAAATCGACCTGGAGCACGTCACGATGGATCACCGTCAGGTTGCCGTGCGCACGCGCGGCTTCGGTCAAAGGGGCGATCAGGTCTCGGTCGAACTCGATGACGGTCAACGCGCCGTGGCGGTCGAGCAACGGGAAGGTGATCGCGCCCTGGCCGGGGCCGATTTCCACCAGGCGGTCGCCGGGCTTCGGGTTCACCGCCTGCACGATCTTGTCGATGATCGTGCGCTCGTGCAGGAAGTTCTGGCCGAGATGCTTTTTTGCCTTGGCGGAAAAGCCATCGGCGTGACCGCTGTGTGGCTGGCTGGAATGCTTGGTGGGAGTCATGACGCGATTGTTCGGGTGTGTATATGGGCGCGCGCACGAGCCATCCGTGCGCAGGTGTCGGCGGCGGCGATCAGGCTGGAGGGATCGGCAATGCCCTTGCCGGCCAGGTCCAGTGCGGTGCCGTGGTCGACCGCCACGCGGGGGTAGGGCAGGCCGAGGGTCAGGTTCACGGCGTGCTCGAAGCCGCTGAACTTGAGTACCGGCAGGCCCTGGTCGTGGTACATCGCCAGTACGGCGTCGAAAGTCCGCAGCTTCGCGGGCAGGAAGGCGGTGTCAGCCGGCAGCGGTCCGACCAGGTCCATGCCCTGTGCACGCAGCGCGGCCAGGACCGGTTCGATCACGTCGATTTCCTCGTGCCCCAGGTGCCCGGCTTCCCCGGCATGCGGGTTGAGTCCGAGCACGGCGATCGAAGGCCGGGCGATACCGAAGTCCGACTGCATGGACGCGTGCAGGATCTGCAGCGTGCGTGTGAGCGATCCGGTGGTGATCGCGTCGGCGACCGCGCGCAAGGGCAGGTGGGTCGTGGCGAGCGCGACGCGCATGGTCGGATTGGCCAGCATCATGACCACGTCGCAACCGGCTTGCCGGGCCAGCAACTCGGTGGTGCCGCTGTACGGGATGCCGCCTTCGTTGATCACGGCCTTGTGCACCGGGCCGGTGATCAGGCCGTGGAATTCGCCCCGCAGGCAACCGTCGGCAGCGCGCTGCATCGCCTCGATCACCGCGGGCGCATTTCGCACATCCGGCCGGCCGAAGGGAGCGTGGACGGCATTCGGCGTGTCTATCAGCACCAGTTCGCCGGCCTGGCCGCCGGCCTGGTCGGGCTCCAGCAGCCGCAGGGGGAGCCCGAGTACGGCGGCGGCGGCCTGGAGGGTGTCGCGGTCGCCGAATGCAACGAGCTGGTAATCACGCGGCGACTGGGCCAGCCGCACGCACAACTCGGGGCCGACGCCGGCCGGCTCACCTGGAACCAGCGCGAGCCGGAGCGGTATCACTCAGTTGCCGTTGGCAGCGGAGTCGGCCTGCTCGGTGTCCGCGGCACCGGTGCGGAAGTCGACGAAGGCTTCGCCACGCATTTCGCGCAGGAAGCGGTTCCACTCGTCCTCAAGCTTGCGGCGGCCGATCGTCTCGCGGATCTGCGCGCGCTGCGATTCGTCGCCGACATCCGCCTGGCGGCTGCCGGTGCGCTTGACGATATGCCAGCCGGCCTGGGTACGGAACGGCGCGGAGATACCCCCGTCGCTCAGGGCCGCGACCTGGTTGCCGAAATCGGGACCGAACTGGTCCTGGGTGAACCAGCCCAGGTCGCCACCACGGCTCTTGGAGCTGGGGTCTTCGGAATTCTCACGCGCCAGCGTCGCGAAATCGGCACCGCCGACCAGGCGTGCATGGAGGGTATCGGCTTCCGCTTTCGCCTTGGCGACGTTGGCCGGGTCGTCGACGCGGATCAGGATGTGGCTGGCCTGGTACTGGGTCACCAGGCTGGGGCCGGCCTGCGCGGCATCGCGGCTTTCCACCACCTGCAGCAGCTGGAATCCGCTTGGCCCGCGGATCGGATCGGTGACCTGCCCCGGGCGCATGCCCTTGACCATTTCCGCAAACGCGGACGGGATCTCGTCCGCGGAGCGCCAGCCCAGATCGCCACCTTCCAGCGCGTTGGGGCTGTCGGAATAACGCACCGCGGCGGCGGCGAAATCCATCTCCCCGCGCTGGATCAGCGCGCGGATACCCTCGACCTTGGATGCCGCGGTGGCGATCTGTTCCGGGGTGGCGCCCTCGGGCAGCGCCACCAGAATGTGGGCGAGGTGGTACTGGCTGCCGGCACCTTGCTGTGCTGCCAGTGCGGCGTCCACTTCGGCGTCGCTGACCGAGATCTGGGTCTGCGCCAGGCGCTGGCGCAGTCGCTGGACCAGCAGTTCGTCACGGATGGAGTCGCGGAACTGCGGCATGGAGGTGCCGTCGCGTGCCAACTGCGCGCTCAACTGGTCGACATTCATCTGGTTCTGGGCCGCGATGGCGCCGATGGTCTGGTCGACCTCCTGATCGCTCACGCGCACACCGGTGCTTTTGGCGCGGGCGACCTGCAGCTTGAGCAGCACCAGGCGTTCGGCAACCTGGCGCTCGAGCACTTCCGGCGGCGGCAACTGCTCGGTGCGACCGGCATATTGACTGCGGATGTTGGCCACCGCGCGGTCGAGCTCGCTTTGCAGGATGACGTCCTCGTCGACCACCACTGCGATGCCGTCGATCGGTGCCAGCTGTTGTGCGTAGACGGGCGCGATCAGTAACGCGCCGACGAGGAGAGACGCGAGTAGTTTCTTCATGGAATCGGATCGAGGGAGTTGGTGTAATCGTCACCGTCCAGAGAGGACGGCGGCACAAGATAGAGATCGTCACGATCGTAACCGAGGATAGCACGGCTCAAAATGCTCTCGGTCTTCTGCCCGGCCGAGCCCAGGCCCTTGAGTTCGAACTCGAGCCGCAGCGAGTCGTCGAGCTCGCCATTGCGTTCGCGGATGTAGCGCCGGGCGATCAGGCGTACCGCCATGCAGCAGCTTTCCCATTGCACGCCGGCGATCGACTCGAGCAGCTTGCGGTCGTCGATCGAGTAGTAATAGCGACCCACGACGCTCCAGCTCGGGTTGAGCGGATACAGGAACGAGAAGTCGGCCTGCTCGGTCAGGTCGCGGCGGTAGCGATAGCCCAGGTTGACCACGCCGCTGTCGCCGATCAGGTAGCGGGTGCGGATGCTGGCCAGGTCCTGGCGACGGTATTTTGGATCCCACTGGTAGGCGGCGTTGATGCTCCACCGGTTGGTCGGCGACACGCCGACGTCGGCCACCCAGGCGGACTTGCCGCGCTCGACGGCGGCCTCGCCGGGCACCACGACGCGGCTGTCATCGAAGTACTGGATCTGGCCGAGACTGGCCGACAGGCGCTCGCGGCCGTCCGCCTCGTTGATGAAGCGGGTGGTGACCGCGGTGGTCAGCTGGTTGGCATCGATTTGGCGGTCCGGACCGGTGTAGCGGTTGTCACGGAACAGCTGGCCCCAGCTGAAGGTCATGGGGTTGGTGTCGAAACGGGGCAGCCCGCCTTGGTCGCGGTACGGCACGTTGAGGTAGAACACCCGCGGTTCCAGCGTTTGCAGGTAGGAGTCGCCGCCAAAGCTCATCTTGCGGTCGAAGAACAGGCCGGCATCCACCGAGCTGATCGGCAGGCTGCGGGTCGGTGCGCTGTCCCCGCCATTGGCTGCGGTCAGGGCGTCATCCAATTGGTAGGCGGTATAACGCCAGGCCAATTTCGGGGTGACAAACCAGCTGGCACCTTCCAGGGGCATGCTGATGTAGGGCTTCAGGTCCAGTCGACTGCCTTCATTGCGCACTTCATGCCGGAAGCGCACCGCTTCCATATTAATGCCGGCTTGGAGCAGGCCGCTGATTTGCTGTGCCCAATTTAGATAAGCGCGCGGCATCCGGTCATAACGCAGGTTGCGTTTGGTAAGGGTGTAGTCGGCCAACTGATTGTGGTCGGCCATCAGTCCGGCATCCCAATGGCGTCCGCGACCGTAAACGCCTGCTGCGCTGCGGATTTGCCAGTTGGACAGGCCATAGAGGCTGTTGCTGAAGTCCTCCAGGTAATGACTGTCGCTGACCCACCCCAGTTTGGCTTGCGCGCGCCAGCCACGCCCAAGGCCGTGCACACCGTTGAATTTGAACTGCCCGCGATCATTGCTCGGCAACGTCGCGCCAGCAATGGGCCGTCCGTTGAGGTCATTGAGGTAACGACCCGGCTCGTTCTCGGGCAGTTTGTCCTTCGGCATCCATTCGCCCGACAACTCTCCCCGCCCACCGGGGTACAGCCAGCGGAACTCGCCGCCCAGTTGGACGCCGCGCTCGGTCATTATCCGTGGGGTGAGGGTGGCGTCGTAGTTCGGGGCCAGATTCAGGTAGATCGGCTGGCGCCAGTCGAATCCGTTGCGTCCGGATATTTTCACCGCCGGGTACAGCAGGCCGGTGCGGCGACGGTCGTCGATTGGGAACATCAGCCACGGCACGTACAGCACCGGCACCTTGCCGATGCGCACGACGGCGTTGTGCGCCACGCCGACTCCTTTTTCGGTGTCGAAGTCGATCTCGCGGGCGCGCAGTTCCCACGCGCGCTGCGAGGGGGGGCAGGTGGAGTAGGTCGAGCCCACCAGCGCGCCCTGGTCGCCATGCATGTCGATCCGTTCGGCGCCGCCGTTGCCGCGCTGCTCGATCAACTGGTAGCGAAGGTCTTCGATGGTGTGGGTGTCGGCCTCCTGGTCGCCGCGCGCACGCTCGGCGACGATGCGCATCCCGGAATCCTGGTAGCGCACGCTGCCTTCGGCGAGGTACGTGCCGTCCTGGTTGTAGGTCATCTTGTCGGTGCCCAGGAACTGGTCGCCACGCCGGAGTGCGACATTGCCCTGGAATACCGTGCGGTCGCTTTCGCTGGCGCTGAGCGCATCGCCGCTGATGTCGGTAGGCAGGTCGATGCGGTTTTCCGGGGTGCCGGTAGGTACCGGTGCATCGAGGAAGGCAGGAACGGCGTCATCGATCGGGCACAACCCCCAGTTCTCGGAGTCGCGGGCGTGGGCCGGCAGGGCCAGTGCGATGCACAACGGTAACGGAAGCAGGCGGAAGCTGATGCGCACGCGGCGATCCGGGAGACGTGAAACGGCCGTTAGCTTGCCGCATCGCTCCAGTGGCGGCAACGAGGCCTTGTCGGGGAACGGTTCATCATTCATGTTTTCGCGCCAGCGTGTGAGGGAGCCCTGCGGCCACGATCACCGGGTTCGGAGTCCGGGAGTGTGAATGGCCGAATACCTGCCACCGGATTCTGTGCGAACAGCCATCATCAGCGCACCGGTACCGATGATGGATCGAATCTGCATGTCGCAAAGATGATGTGATCAAGCCGTCAGCAGGGCATCGATATGGGCGACGCTGCATTCGCGCAGGGCCGTCAGGTCGTATCCACCTTCCAGGGTCGACACGATCCGGCCGGACGCGTGCTTGTCGGCGATCCCCGCCAACTCGGTGGTGAGCCAGCGGAAGTCATCGGCTTCCAGTTCCAGTTCGGCCAGCGGATCGCGTCGATGCCCGTCGAAGCCGGCCGAGATGAACAGCATCTGCGGCCGGAATCCGTTCAATGCAGGCAGCAGGCTGTCGCGCCATGCAGCGCGAAAGTCCTGGCTGCCGGTACCCGGTGGCAGGGGCCGGTTGATCACGTTGCCGATGCCGTGCTCATTGGCGGAGCCGGTGCCGGGGAACAGCGGCGACTGGTGCGACGAGAGGTACATCACCCGCGCGTCGCTGCCGAAGATCGCCTGGGTGCCATTGCCGTGATGGACATCGAAATCGATGATCGCCACTCGCGTCAGTCCGTGCTTCTCGCAGGCATGGGCGGCGGCGGCGGCTACATTGTTGAACAGGCAGAACCCCATCGCCCTGTCAGCGCTGGCGTGGTGGCCAGGCGGCCGTACCGCGCAAAACGCGCGGCGCGCGTGCCCTGCCATCAGCGCATCGACCGCCGCAACGCCGGCACCGGCGGCGTGCAGGGCGGCCTCGGCCGAACCGGCACTGAGCAGGGTATCGGTGTCGATGGCGAGGGGCCCGGTACCGGCCGGGATCGGTGTGTCCAGTACCAGTCTCAGCAGGTTGTCGTGGTGGACCCGCAGCAGCTGGGTGCGTGTTGCCGGCGGTGCCTGGTGCCAGGCCATTTCAGGCCAGGTGGCGGCAATCGCGTCGATGACGGCTTCAAGGCGGGCCGGGCTTTCGGGGTTGCCGGTGCCGGGCTGGTGGGTCAGGCAGGCTGGATGGGTGTACAGGCGCAGCGCGGATGCGCTCACGGCGGCGATGGGCTCAGGCCTTGCGGCGTTCGTGGTGCCATACCACTTCGCCGTGGCCGCTGGCGCGGGCCAGCACCCGCGAGAGCACGAACAACAGGTCGGACAAGCGGTTCAGGTAACGCACCGCCTCCGGCCGCACCGGTTCCAGCCGGGACAGGGTCACGGTTTCGCGCTCGGCACGGCGCACCACCGTGCGGGCGATGTGGCAGCGCGCGCCCGCTTCGCCACCGCCGGGAAGAATGAACTCCTTCAATGGCGGCAGGTTCTGGTTGAAGGCATCCAGGTGCTGCTCCAGCCGGTCGATATCCGCATCGACGATCGCGGCGTGACCGGGAATGCAGAGCTCGCCACCGAGGTCGAACAGTTGGTGCTGGATCGCGGTCAGCAGGCTGCGGACGTCGTCGGGAACCTCGCTGGCGAGGACCAGCCCGATCGCCGAATTGGCCTCGTCCACGGTTCCGTACGCATTGACCCGCGCGGAGTCCTTGGCGACGCGGCTGCCGTCGCCCAGGCCCGTGCTGCCGTCATCGCCGGTGCGGGTGTAGATCCTGGAAAGACGGTTGCCCATGCCGACCGGTCAGGCGGTGTGGGCGCGCAACGCCGGCAACTGCGAGCGCAACAGCGCGAATCCGCCGAACAGCACCGCCGAATACACCAGCGTGCTCAGCACCGTCCACTGGAAGAACGGGATCCCGGCAGCATAGGCGGCCGTCAGCCCCGTCGCGGTTTTCGGGTACATCGGATCGAACAGGAACGCGCCGAAGTTGGTGATCAGGAAAAACAGCACCGAACCGGCCAGCGAATAGCCCAGCACGGAGGCGCCGCCAACTTTGCCGCGCATGCCGAAACCCAGGGCCGTGGTGAGCGCGATGCAGCCGTACACCACCCAGATACCGGTGCTGGCGAACCAGCTGGCATACAGGCCGCCATTGACCGAAGCGAGCACCAGATCGGAAAGGAACAGGCCGATCAACGGTACGACCAGCGCCCAGCTGCGGTTGGCGAAATATGCGCCACCGAACAGCGCGATCGCAGTCACCGGCGAGAAATTTGGCGGATGCGGCAGCACCCGGGTCAGCGCGGCAAGCACGATCAATCCGATCAGCACGAGCGGGCCGGCGGCGAGAAGGGGAGAGGAGGCGGAGTTTTTCATCACTGGCTGGGTGCGAACCGACGGAGCCGTTAGCATAGCGCAATGGCCGCCCGTCCCAAGTCTCCCGAAGCCTCCCCGTCGCCCGCGCCAATGCACGATGTGTTGATCATCGGCGGCGGTCTGGTGGGTTCCAGTCTGGCAATCGCGCTGGACAGCATCGGTATCGATGTGGGCCTGGTCGAGGCGGTTGCGCCACAGGCGTCGCGGGATGTTGGGTCGTCCGGTGAATCCAACATTGGGGCCGCCAGCGTTTTCGATGGACGCAACCTCAGTTTTGCCGAGGCCACCATCAACGCACTGACCGCCCTGGGCGTGATGCAGAAGCTGTCGGTGCCGAGTGGGCCGATCGAGCGGATCCATGTCAGTCGGCAGGGCGACTTTGGCCGCAGCGTGCTGGTCGCCTCCGAGCATGGCCGCAGCGAGTTCGGGCGCGTTGTGGTCGCGCGCGACTTCGGTGACGCGTTGGAGGCGCGGCTGGATGAACTGCCGCGCCTGACCCGTTATCGACCGGTGCGTTTCGTGGGCTTGGTCGACAGTGACGATGCCGGGTGTCGGGGGGTTCGTATCGCCGACGGGAGTGGTGAACGCGCGGTGCATGCACGGTTGCTGGTCGGTGCCGACGGCACCCGCAGTGGCGTGCGCGAGGCACTGGGTATCGGTATCCACAGCCACGACTATCGGCAAACGCTGTTTGTGACCCGGTTGCGGACCGATCGGCCGCCCGATGGGACCGCCTACGAACGGCTGGGCGACAACGGGCCGACCGCGCT
>DATJBR010000016.1:0-15617 GCA_035515255.1 Lysobacter sp.
ACTACGTCCGCTACATGCAGGAGGTCCCCGCCTTCATCCCGCGACGTCGGCGCGGCCCCACCCCATCGGCGGGAGAAGCCCGGTGACGCAGGTTGAGGAACTGCCTGAAAAGCGCTGGGCCGTTCCAGTTGGCGACACGCATATTCCGTCCGTTCGTGCGGTCTCTCCAGATCGCCGTCTCCGTTCACGCCCCATCGAAGGAGTCCACCCAATGAGTACGATCACACCCATTGCCTGTTCCTCGGCCCCACGTACCAATCCCTACCGCTTGTTCGCCGCGTTGGCGATGGCGGGCGCGCTCGCCTTCTCGTTCGCACTGCCGGGCGTCGCGTCCGCGAGCGAGGGTGGGTTCCGCCACAACGTCTTGATGCGCGGCCAAGTGCTGGAGAAAGAGGACCAAGCGCTTGTCGTCTGCGTCGGACAGGCTGACGGCGCCCAGGTGGGGCAAGTGCTTGATGTGATCCGGCACAAGCGCCGTATCCGGCATTCGCGAGCTGGGGGTCCACGCTACCGTCGCGAGAACGTCGGCCAGGTGCGCATCGTCGAACTGTTCGACGGTCACTACGCGGAGGCGGAAGTGATCTCCGGCAGCCCCAAGGTCAACGACACGGTGGAGCTCGTTCGCCCCTGACCAGGCGCGTGGCGACGGGGATGCGTCGGCCCTTCCAACGCCTCCCGAAATCACTTCCTCCCAAGACAGGAGTCACGTCATGACAGCGTCTTCCAGCCCCACCCTGCAGTTCCTCGGTGCCGCGGGCACTGTGACCGGCTCGCGCTACCTGGTCGAGGGCAATGGCCAGCGCGTGCTAGTGGACTGCGGCCTGTTCCAGGGCTACAAGCAGCTGCGCGAACGCAACTGGGCACCGTTTCCGGTCGATCCGGCGACAATCGATGCGGTGGTCCTGACCCACGCCCACCTGGACCATTCGGGCTACCTGCCAGCGCTGGTCAAGCAGGGGTTCCGCGGCCGGATCCACTGCACCCACGGCAGCGTGGCCCTGTGCGGACTGCTGCTTCCCGACAGCGGACACTTGCTCGAAGAAGAGGCCAAGTACGCGGCCCGCAAGGGGTACTCCAAGCACAAGGAGCCACGACCGCTTTACACCGAGGATGACGCACGCCGCAGCCTGAAGCAGCTCAAGGGGCATGACTATGGTCGCGACATCGAGCTCGCATCAGGCGTCACGATCCGCTTCCATCCTGCCGGCCACATCCTAGGCGCTGCCCACGTCAGCCTGGACGTCCAAGGCCAGCGCCTGCACTTCAGTGGCGACCTGGGCCGGCAGCAGGAGTCGCTGATGAACCCGCCAACGCCCCTGCCCGCCTGTGACGTACTGGTCTGCGAGTCCACATACGGCAATCGCGAACACGTCCCGATCGACCAGGAGGCGGAGTTGGCCCCCATCATCCGCCGCGTCGCTGCCCGCGGGGGCGTGATCGTCATCCCCGCCTTTGCGATCGGGCGCGCCCAGGCGCTCATGCTGCATATCGCCCGGCTGCGTGAGCGCAAGGACATCCCTCGCGTGCCGGTTTACCTCAACAGCCCGATGGCGATCAATGCGACCCGGCATTACCACGCCCACCATTCCGAGCACCACGTGTCCGAAGAGGACTGCCAGCGGATGTTCGACGTGGGCACCTTCGTCAACACGGTGGAAGAGTCGAAGGCGCTCAACCGGCAGCGCGGGCCGATGATCATCATCTCGGCCAGCGGGATGGCGACCGGGGGTCGCGTGCTGCACCACATCGAGGCGTTCGGCCCCGATGACCGCAACGCGATCTTGCTCGCGGGCTACCAGGCCGGCGGAACACGCGGTGCCGCGCTGGCGGCAGGAAAGCGGACATTGCGCATGTTTGGCCGCGAGGTCCCCATTCGCGCGGAGGTAGTGCAGCTGGAAGGCTTCTCCGGCCACGCCGACGCCGGAGAGCTGCTGGACTGGATGCGCACGGCACCGTCCGCGCCGCGCGTCGTCTATCTCACCCACGGCGAGCCCGATGCAGCCGACACGTTGCGCGGGCGCGTGCAGCGCGAGCTGGGCTGGCGTGCGCGCGTTCCGGAGCACTTGGAGCGCGTTGGACTGGAGGATGCGCGATGACCGGACCGGCCGCGGGTCACACCCGGCTGCGCGTCACCCGTGCCGGCATCGACACCTACCAGCAGCCGGTGGTGTACATGCACCGCGACTGTGAGGTCTGCCGCTCGGAAGGCTTTGCCGCGATGACGCGCGTGAGACTGGACGTAGGTGCGCGCACTCTGGTGGCGACGCTGAACGTGGTGGTCGACGCCCGGCTCGGCCTGGACGAGGTGGCGCTGTCGGAGGCCGCGTGGACGCTTCTCGCTCCCGCACCCGATGACTTGGCCCGCGTCCGGCACGCTGAACCCGCCGCGTCGGCAGGCGCGCTGCGCGCCAAGGTGTTCGGCGCGCGGCTGGACGACGCGCAGTACCTCGGCCTGGTGCAGGACGTGATGGAAAGCAGGTTGTCGGACCTTGAGCTTGCCGCTTTCGTCACCGCTAGTGCGGGTGACCGCCTGGACCACGCGGAGACGACCGCGCTGACGCGGGCCATGATCGCCGTTGGGCAGCGCCTGGACTGGGGCGATGGGCCGGTGCTGGACAAGCACTGCGTCGGCGGCCTGCCGGGCAATCGCACCACCCCGATCGTGGTGGCCATCGTGGCCGCGCTCGGCTACCGCATCCCGAAGACGTCCTCGCGCGCCATCACATCGCCCGCGGGCACCGCCGACACGATGGAAGTGATGGCGCCGGTGGCGCTCGACCTGGCGGCGATGCGGCGGGTGGTGGAGCGCGAGGGCGGCTGCATCGTCTGGGGCGGCAACGTGCGCCTGAGCCCGGCCGACGACATCCTGATCCGGGTCCAGCGCCCGCTGGACTTCGATAGTGACGGACAACTGGTAGCCAGCGTGCTGTCCAAGAAGATCGCCGCGGGCTCGACCCATGTCCTGATCGACATGCCGGTGGGTCCGACCGCCAAGGTGCGGAGTGAGGCCGCGGCCCACAGCCTCGGCGCGCGGCTTGCACACACCGCCGGCGCGCTGGGATTGCAACTAGGCATCCATCGCTCCGACGGCACGCAGCCAGTGGGTCGGGGCATCGGGCCAGCGCTCGAAGCGCACGACGTGCTCAAGGTGCTGCGCAACGCCGCCGATGCACCGGCCGACCTGCGCGAACGCGCGCTTGCGCTGTCCGCGGCGTTGCTGGACATGGCGCCGGGCAGCAGCGTCGGCACCGGGCTGGAGCGCGCACGCGACGTTCTGGATTCCGGGGCGGCGCTGGCCAAGTTTCTGGCGATCTGCGAGGCCCAAGGAGGCTTCCGCGAACCGCCGCGAGCGGCATTCACGGCTGACGTTCGGGCGGCCGCATCGGGCCGCATCACGGCGATCGACAACCGCAGGCTGGCCAAGCTGGCCAAGTTGGCCGGCGCACCCACATCGCCCACCGCCGGCTTGGAAACGAGTCTGCGCGTCGGCGATACGGTTGAGCGCGGACAGCCCCTGCTGACACTGCATGCGGAGTCGCCGGGAGAACTCGCCTACGCCCTTGAGCACGCGCCGGCGTTGCAACCCTTTGTCCTCGCGGAGACCCCATGAACCGTGTGCTGATGCCCTTCCCGGCCGATGCAGCATTGGCCGGCACCATGAACCAGGCTATGCAGGCGCGCATTGCACCCGTGGCTTGGCGGCACTTTCCCGATGGCGAGTCGCTGGTGACCCTGGAGGAGTCGCTGGCTGGCGCGGATGTGGCCATCCTGGCCAGCCTGCGCAACGCCGATGCCCTGGCCCTCCCACTGCGCTTCGCCGCCCGGACGGCGCGCGAATTCGGGGCGCGCTCGGTTGGCCTGATCGCACCCTACCTGGGCTATATGCGCCAGGACACCCGCTTCCATCCCGGCGAGGCAGTCAGTACGCCGCTGTTCGCGCAATTCCTCGAGGCAGCCTTCGACTGGCTGGTGACAGTCGATCCGCACCTGCACCGCGTCGAGCGCCTGCAGTCGCTCTACCGGATGCCGACGGCCCACGTGTCGGCGACGCCAGCCGTGGCGCGCTGGATCGCGGAGACCGTCCCCGATGCGGTGCTGATCGGACCCGACAGCGAGAGCGAGCAATGGGTCGCCGACATCGCCGCCCGCTCCGGCATGCCCTATCAGGTGCTCGCCAAGGAACGCCACGGCGACTACGACGTGCGCGTGAGCCTGCCTGACCCGGCAGCCGTCGCCGGCCGGACCCCGGTGCTGATCGACGACATCGTGTCGTCCGGCCATACGATCTTGGAGACCCTCGCGCACCTGCGCCAGCTGTCGCTGCCCCCACCGCTGCTGGTCGCCATCCATCCGGTGTTTGCCGGCGATGCCTATGGCCGCCTGCAGGAGGCGGGCCTGGCTCGCATCGTCAGCACCGACACCATTCCCCACCCGTCGAACGCGATTGCGCTCGGCGCGGACCTTGCCGCTGCGGCCTCGACACTGATGGCTGCTTCGACCAATTCCCCGGAGAACCCATGAACCTGCATCTGAACTGCTGCACCGCCGACCAGCTGTCGGCCGCCGAGCGCCAGCGGATCCTTGAACTCGCCGACGCCCACCGCCAGGCCGATCCCGCGTTCGCCCATTGGGCCGAAGGCTACGGCGTCATCCGGCACGACCCGCTCACCCAGCTCCGGGTCCGCCAGATGGTGGAAGAACTGGTGGCCCTCGGCCGCACGCCCGATGCCGGCACCGCCTGGCAGCGGCTCGCCGCGGCCGACCGCGTCACCAGCGCTGGCATGTGGCTGGTGGCGCACATGACCTACAGCCACCGGGTCCGTACCGACGGTGCGGCGCTGGAGATCGATGATTTCAAGACCACGCCCGAAGGTCACACCGGCGGGTCCCTCAACATGGTGCCCGCCTATGCCGGCTACCTGTTGATGGACGCACTGGATGGCGTCACCCGCGCGTGGATGATGGGCCAGGGGCACTGCGTGGCCGCCATCGACGCGCTGAACGTGCTGGTTGGCAACATGACCGACCGGCACGCCGAGCGCTATGACCGGTCCGACGAAGGGCTGAGCCGGTTCGTAGGCGATTTCTATGCCTACACCCTGAATCCGGACGGGACGCCGGCGTCGCCCCTGGGCTCCCACGTCAATGCGCACACCGCAGGGGGGATGATGGAAGGCGGCTATCTCGGATTTGCCGAGCTGCAGTACGTGCATGCGCCGCTGAAGGACGAACGCCTGGTGGCGTTCCTCAGCGACGGTGCGTTCGAGGAGCAGCGTGGCAGCGACTGGGCGCCGCGCTGGTGGCGTGCCGAGGACAGCGGGCTGGTCAGCCCGATCATCATCCTCAACGGGCGGCGCATCGAACAGCGCAGCCAGATCACCCAGCAGGGCGGCGAGCGGTGGCTGGACCGGCACCTGCGCTTGAACGGCTTTGATCCGATCGCGCTGGACGGCCGCGATCCGGCCAGCATCGCGTGGGGCATCCACGTCATGGAGTCGCGCCTGCAGGCGGGCGCCGCCGTCCGGGATGCCGACGTGCGGCTGCCCTATGGCATCGCCGAAACCATCAAGGGCTTCGGCTTCCCCGGCGCCGGGACCAACGCTTCGCACAACCTGCCCCTGCCCGGGAATCCGGCGAAGGATGACGAGGCACGCGCGCTCTTCAATGAAGGCGCCGCGGCGCTGTTCGTGACCGCACCCGAGCTGGAGGAAGCCGTTGCCGCACTCAACAGCCACGATCTCCAGCAGCGGGTGCGCGAGCGCGACCATGCGCTGGCCGACCGCCAGGTGGACCCGCCCCGCGTTCCAGCGATCGCCGACCGCGGCGCCGGCGGCGAGAGCTCGCCGATGACCGCGCTCGACGAGCAGTTCGTCGCGATCGCCGAAGCAAACCCGCGCCTGCGCGTGCGGGTGGGAAATCCCGACGAGTTGCGCAGCAACAAGCTCGATCGCACCCTGGATGCGATGAAGCACCGGGTGCATGAGCCGGAGCCCGGCGTCGCCGAATCGCCGACCGGCGCGGTCATCACCGCGCTCAATGAGGAAGCCGTGGTCTGCGCCGCGCTCGGCAACAAGGGCGGGCTGAACCTGGTGGTTACCTACGAGGCGTTCGCACCGAAGATGCTCGGCGCCGTGCGCCAGGAACTGATCTTCGCCCGCCATCAAGCCCAGGCGGGGCGACCGCCCGGCTGGCTGGGCGTGCCCCTGGTGCTGACCTCGCACACCTGGGAGAACGCGAAGAACGAGCAGTCCCACCAGGATCCGACCATGGCCGAGGCGTTGCTGGGCGAAATGGCCGACATCTCGCGCGTCGTGTTTCCGCCTGACGCCAACGGCGCCGCAGCCGCCCTCGCCCACGCCTACGCGCAGCGCGGCACGGTCACCACCCTGGTCGTCCCCAAGCGGCCGGTGCCGCATGAGCTGACGCCACGGCAGGCCCAGGCGCTGGCCGTGACCGGCGCGACGTGCCTGGCCGGCGATCCGGCGACGGCGGCGATCCTGCTGGTGGCCACCGGCGCGTACCAGCTGCAGGAAGTGCGTCGCGCGCAGGCGCGCCTGGCCGAACGCGGGGTATCGGCCGCGATCATCTATCTCGGCGAGCCCAGCCGGTTCCGCGCGCCGCGCGATCCGGAGGAAGCACGGTACGTGCACTCCGACAGCGCGGTCCAGGCGCTGTTCCCGGTGGGCCGACCGCGCGTATTCGTCACCCACACCCGCCCCGAACCCTTCCTCGGCGCGCTGCGCCGGCTCGACACCGGCCCGGCCACCACCGCAGCGCTGGGCTTCGTCAACCGCGGCGGCACGCTGGACGTGCCGGGTCTGCTGTTCGCCAACCGCAGCACCTGGGCGCACGTGGTCGACGCGGCTGCGGGCGTCCTGGGCGAGTCCCGCGGCACTCTGCTGTCCGAAGCGGAACTGGCGGCAGTCGATGGGCGTGGCAATCCGGCCACCATCCTGCGCGCGGCAACGGGGCCAGCATCGTGATCCGACCAGCCAGGACCTCGCGCTGATGGCGGGCACGGTGCGGCGCGGAGGCCAGATCGCCTGGGCCGGACTGACTCTCGGGGTCGCGGTGTTGCGCCTGCGCCGACGCAGACCCGAACGGCTTCCCGCGTACGTCAGCGCCACCCTGGTGGGGCTGGGTACCACCTTCGTCAAGCTGGGCCAGGGTTTGAGCCTGCGCTGGGACCTGCTGCCGGCGCCCTATCGCGAGGCATTGTCGCGGTTGCACAGCGACGTGCCGGCATTTCCTGCGGACCAGGCCAGACACATGGTCGAGCAGGCGTTCGGCGCCTCCGTCGAAGAGCTTTTCGCCAGCTTCGATGACCATCCGCTGGCCGCCGCGTCGGTGGCTCAGATCCATCCGGCACGCATGCATGACGGTCGCGACGTGGTCGTCAAGGTCACCCGGCCCGGCATCCACGCTCAAGTGCAGGCTGACCTGCGGCTGCTTCGACGCACGCTGCGCGTAGCCCAGTGGATCTGGCCGCCTCTGAAGCGACACCGCCCCCTCGAACTGGTGGACGAGCTGGGCGCATTCCTGCGCGATGAAATCGACATGCGTCACGAGGCGCAGAACATGCGCCGCATGGCGAAGGTGCTCGATGCCCTGCCCGGCATCACACAGCCACATGTCGTTGAGCCCTACGCCACCCGCGACGTGCTGGTCCAGGATCGTAGCCACGGCACCCGCCTGGAAGCCGCTTATGGAACGGCGGCGGCTCCCGCACTGGCAAGGGCGCTGCTCGGTGCCTACGTGCATCAGCTCTTCGGCGCCGGCGTCTTCCATGCCGACCCGCACCCGGGGAATCTGTTCTTCTTTGACGACGGTCGCCTGTGCCTGCATGACTTTGGCTCGATCGGCGTGCTCGACCCTGCATCCCGGCTCGCGCTCGGCGGCATGGTCGAGGCCATTGCGGCCGACGACGCCGAGGGCGTGCTGGATGCAGCGATCGCCATGGGCTTCTTCCCGCCGCAGGTCGACCGCCGCTCGCATGTGCGCGAGATCCACCTGATCCTGGCCGAGATGGCCAGCCGTCCGCTGGCGCAGTGGTCCATTGCCGAGGCAATCTGGCGCGTGGCACGCATTGGGCAGGGCGCTGGCTTCCGGCTTCCGGCCCACCTGCTGTCCCTGATCCGGACGCTGTTCCTGGTCGAGAACACGCTGCGGGCGCTGGATCCGGATCTGGACCTGCTGGGGACGCTGTCCGCGCAGGCGGCCGCGATCGCCGACATTGCCGAAGCCAGCCGCCCCAGCGGCAACAGGCCGCTTGCCATGCGGCTGGCCCGCACTGCGCGCCAACTGCCACAGATCGCCACCGACCTGTTGCGGCAGGCGCAACTGAGCGACGGACGACCCGCCTTCTCCGTACACCACCATGGCCTGAGTTCCACGCAGGAGGCAATCGCGCGCACGGGCAACCGGCTGGCGTTGGCCCTGGTCACCTTGGGCCTGTACGTAAGCGGTGCGCTGTTGAGCCTGCATTCCGTCGGCCCGCAAGTGTTCGGTCACATGCCTTTCCTGGCTATGGTGGCTTTCGCTGCTGCGGGATTGCTCTCACTGCGGCTGGTGATGGCCATCGCCAGATCGGGACACTTGTAACAGAACACTGATCTATCTCCCCGCTGGTGCCCGGCGCATCAGTGCATCCAGGAAGGCAGACCCATGACGCAACACAATCATCATCATCAAGATCATCAGGCGCACGGCGAGCAACCGCCGCATCCCCGCACGGGTGCTGAAGGTGACGTCCATGCCGGGCACGACAAGCATGCCGGCCACAGCGTGGCGAGCTTCCGCGACAAGTTCTGGCTCACGCTGCTGCTGACCATCCCCACTCTGATCTGGAGCGGGATGATCCAGCATTGGTTCGACTACACCGCACCACAGTTCCCGGGGTCGGCGTACATCCCGGCGGTGTTCGGCACGATCGTGTACTTCTACGGCGGCTCGCCGTTCCTCCGCGGCGGATACCACGAGCTGAGAAATCGCCTGCCGGGCATGATGACGCTGATCTCGCTTGCGATCACCGTCGCCTTCCTTTACAGCGCGTTGGTCACGCTCGGCGTTGTCGAGGGCTTGGACCTGTGGTGGGAGCTGGCGACGCTGGTGGCGATCATGTTGCTCGGCCACTGGATCGAGATGCGTTCGATCAACCAGGCACAGGGCGCTCTCAAGGAACTCGCGAAGCTGCTGCCTGATATGGCGGTGCGGTTGGATGAGGCCGGTACCGCGAAGGAAGTCCCTGTCGCGGAACTGAAGCGCGGCGACCTGCTGCTCATCAGGCCCGGCGCGAGCATTCCCGCCGACGGCGTCGTGAAGGAAGGGACCAGCGCCGTCAACGAAGCGATGATCACCGGCGAGTCCAAGCCGATGGACAAGTCGACGGGCGACCGGGTGATCGCCGGCACCGTCAACGGACAGGGCTCGTTGCGTGTCGAGGTGACGGGAACCGGCGACGAGACCGCGCTCGCGGGTATCATGCGGCTCGTCGAGCAGGCCCAGACGTCGCGCTCGCGCGCCCAGGCCCTGGCGGACCGGGCGGCGTTCTACCTCACGATCATCGCCATCGTCTCCGCCGCGGTTACCGCCATTGTCTGGCCACTCCTCGGTCGACCGTGGAGCTTCACGATCGAGCGCGTAGTGACCGTGCTCGTGATCGCCTGTCCCCATGCGCTGGGTTTGGCCATCCCGCTGGTGACCGCCATCTCGACCACGATTGGCGCACGGAACGGCCTGCTCGTGCGCGATCGACGCGGCCTGGAAGAGGCCCGTTTGCTGAACACGGTCGTGTTCGACAAGACAGGCACGCTCACGCTCGGTTCGCACCGCGTCGTGAAGACCACTGCCGCCGATGGACTCACCGACGACGAGGTGCTTCGCGTGGCCGCGTCGGTCCAGCGCGACGCTGAACATCCGATCGCGGAGGCGCTGATGAGCAGCGCCAAGGAACATGGCATCGACGTTCCGATGTCGCAGGACTTCGAGTCCATGCCGGGACGCGGCGTGCGCGCAGTCGTCGAGGAGCGCTCGCTCCACGTTGGCGGGCCGGGTCTGTTGAGAATGCTCGCGGTCGAACCGCCGGAGACGCTTCGGCGGGCTGCCGAATCAGCGGCAGCCGATGGTCAATCTGCAACCTACCTGGTGGAAGGCGACCGGGTGCTCGCCGTATTTGCGATCGCGGATGCCATCCGTCCCGAATCGTTCGACGCGGTCAAGCGGCTGCACGACGAAGGACTGGAGGTTGTCCTGCTGACGGGTGATTCCACGGCGGTCGCAAACGCGGTCGCGAAGGAACTCAACATCGACACCGTCTTCGCCGAGGTATTGCCCGAGGACAAGGTGGCAAAGATCGAGGAGCTGCAGGCCCAGGGCAAGCGCGTCGCGATGGTGGGTGACGGTGTCAATGACGCTCCGGCGCTGCTCACGTCCGACGTCGGCATCGCCATCGGCACAGGGACGGACGTCGCGGTCGAGGCCGGCGACGTCGTACTCGTGCGCAGCGACCCGCGCGACGTGCCAGCGATCATCGAATTGAGCAAGGCCACCTATCGCAAGATGATCCAGAACCTGTGGTGGGCCGCCGGCTACAACATCGTCGCCATCCCTCTCGCCGCTGGCGTTCTCGCCGCATGGGGGATCCTGCTGCAACCTGCGCTTGGGGCAGTGCTCATGTCGCTGAGCACCGTCGTTGTGGCAATCAATGCGCAGTTGTTGCGGCGGGCGGTGCGGTCCCCATGAACATGATTCGGGGACACCTGTGACCACGCGCCGGCTTCTTGCACTCAACGTTGGCTCGTCCACCCTCAAGGGCGCGTCCTATCTGTTCAACACTGAGGGACACGGCGCGCAGTCTCGTCTGCTCGAGCGCTCCCGGGCCGAAATTCCAGTCGGCGTGGATGCGCAGGAGCGCCTTGCCACCCTGCTCGAGGCATTGTCGGAGCCGTGGCCCAGCCCCGACGTGGTGGTGCACCGAATCGTACATGGCGGTGACCTGCACGACGCCCGCGAACTCGACGAAACCGTGCTCGCGAAACTGGATGCATTGGTGCCGTTCGCACCCTTGCACCAGCCGGTAGCCCTCGCTTTCGCGCGTGCCGCGCGCATGCGTTGGCCGCACGCGCGCCAAGGCGTGGCCTTCGACACCGACTTCCACGCGTCGCTCGCGCCCTGGAGCCGGCGCTTGCCTGTCCCTGAAGCATGGGATGCGCTGGGCATCCGCCGCTACGGTTTCCATGTACTCGCCTTTGCCTCCGCGCTCCGCATAGTGGCCAGCCACGACGCTGGAATCCTGAAGCGCCGCGCTGTCTTCGCGCATCTGGGGGGGTGGCTGCAGCGTCTGCGCCGTCGAGGGCGGCCGCAGCCGCGACACCACCATGGCGCTCACTCCGCTGGGTGGAATCCCGAGCCCTACCCGCTCCGGAGATCTCGATCCCGGCGCGTTGCTGTATCTGCTGAGGCATGAACTCCTGGATGCGCAGGCGCTTGAAAACGGCCTGTACCGCAGTGCAGGCCTTGCCGGAATCGCCGGCCATGGCGACATGCGCGTGTTGCTGACGGATCCCGGCCCGCAGGCCCAGCTTGCCGTGGAGCTCTTTGCAGTCCGGATTGCGCAGTCCATCGCGGCCATGGCCACGGCAATTGGCGGTCTCGACCATGTCGTCTTTTCCGGCGGCATCGGCCATCGCGCGCCGGTTTTGCGGGCTCGCATCGTCGCGCGACTGGCCTGGCTCGGCCTGGCGCTGGCACCTGACGTCAACGATGCTGGAGCCACGCGGATCGACCGCGGGGGCGGGCCGAGCATATGGAACGTCGCGATCGAGGAGGAGCGCGAACTGGCTGAATCGGCACTCGCCTGGCTGTAGCCACGACACGCCCCAAGGGTCGGCTCCGGTGGGGAATCACTCCTCGATCCGTGACGAAGTGAGCACCGCTGCGAATCCACCACCGGGGGTGCGCATGTTCGTGGTCTGGCCCTGGTACAGCCTGGCCGCGAACAACAGGACACCCGCCTCGGACGCGAAGCAGCGCACATCCGCCTTGAAGGACTGGCCCGCATGCACGATCCGCATGCTCGGTGACGCGAAGGCCTGTGCGATGTAGGTCGCCGACGCCATAGACTCCCAAGTCCGCCGGGTCAACTTGTCGCCCCGATAACTCCCACGGCTGCCGAACCCTGCTGCAGGCTTGAAGAAATAGCCGTTGCGCGCTGCCCACAGCGCATCCCGGTTTCCGGGCACGACTTCAACCGTGGGCGGGATCACCTGTGCCAACAGGGCGGTCGAACCCGCATCGACCCCGAACCCGCCAAGCAGAACAGGGTCTCCCAGCACCGCGAGGTTGCGCTTGTCGGCGAACAGCGCGTGCGCACGCGGATGCGGTGTCAGCGCTACTTCCCCTGCGAGGTAAGCCTGACGAAGGTCTGTATGTGACGCTTCCTCAAGCGCGAAATCGGTCAACCGGTTGTAGACCATGTCGATCCGGCCGTGCGCATCTGCAAGCCCGTCCGGACCAAACTTCAGTTCCTCGGGTGCGCGTATCACGCAGTCCACGCCATGCTCCCGGAATGCGCCCGCGTACAGCTCGAACTCGGGGTAGAGGAACTGCTCCCGCGGGGCGCTGTCCACGATGGCCAGACGCGACGGCATACGGCCGGACTGCTGCCGGGCGTCCTCCAGCCAGGCGATGATAGCCATGTTGCTAGCGTTGGCCCCCGTTGTCCAAGTGGTCCACGCATCCGGTGCGCAGGCCTGCACGGCATCGACCAGCATTGCATTGAGAAGCAGCCCGCCGGGATTGGTGTTGACCTCAATCAGCCGCGGGCCGTCGACTGTCAAGTGAAAGTCCAGCCCAAGGACTCCACCCGCCGACCCTGGCTCATGGGTCGCGATGTCGGGGGCCCATTGCAGGACGTGCTGGCGATATCGCGGATTTGCTGCGACGTCGAAGACCGTCGCCGCGACTCGCCCCATGGCGTCCAGCGCCGCGCGATCAACGAACAGGGCATACGGGGAAAACAGGTGGGCGTGCACGGATGGATCGGCCGTGAACTCCGGAAAGGCAGACCGGATCGACTCGTGCAAACTGAAAACGTCAACCACTTCGCACGCACATCGCTGGTTGAGCTGCGCACCTACCGAGGTGGCACAGTCGAGATCGCAGCCTGCCTGTGCAGTCATTATCGAAGTCCGGTCAACCACAACATGAATTGTGCTGTTGGATCGGCGGGCATGGCACTGTTCCGAACGAGCAGAACACACAGCAGTCGCCTTGATTCGGCCGCAAGACCACTCCACAGCCCGTGCACTCGTAGAAAAATTGGCACGCTGTGACTGGCATTGTCTCGGTCGCCCGATGGCCGCACTCCGGGCAGGTCAAGATGCTTTCTAGCTCGACGTCACTCACCGTCAGCCCGCGCATTGGCCGGGAAGCCTGCTTCTGTGACTGCGCGCGCGATTCTAGATGTATCCGTCCGGCTCGTGTCGAACGTCACCGTGACTGTTTCTGCCCGGGTGTCTACCTTCGTATCGGTGACGCCAGGCACCTTCTCCAGCGCCTTCCTGATGGTGATGCCGCAGGCGGGACAGGTCATGTTCTCGGCATCGAACACCACGGTCGCGGGCGTCGCCGCCAGGGCGGCCCCGACCGAGAGAGCAGCCACGAGGGCCAGTATCCACTTGCGCATTGCGCCTCCTACAGAATCCAGACGATGTAATAGGGAAACAGCAGCAACAGGACGATGAGGACTGTCGCCAACCAGAGCCAACGCCGCCTCCTTCGCAGGGTGTCCGGCTCGACGCAACTGCCATCCACACCGCAATGTGACGCCGGCCGATACAGCATCCAGAACGCCACCGCCAAGGACACTACGGCGGCGGCACTGAACCAAGGCCTCAAGGGATCCAGGGCCGTAAGGGTGCTGATCCAAGCGCCGCTGATCCCCATGAACACCAGTACCAGTGGCACGACGCAACAGACGGACGCGCCAATGGCGGCGATGCTCGCGCCAACGATGGCCGGAACAGAAGATTTAGCGGGAGTTGCTTGCATCCGGGCATACTAATCTCCGTACCCGGGTACGGAGTCAAGCTATGCGTCCAAACACGTTCACGATCAGCCGCTTGGCAGCGGCTGCCGATGTGCACGTCGAAACCGTGCGCTACTACCAGCGCCGCAAGCTGCTGCATCAGCCCGCGCGACCGAGCGGAGGCGTGCGTCGCTACGGCGAAAGCGACGTGAATCGGCTTCGGTTCATACGGCACGCTCAGAAGATGGGATTCAGCCTCGACGAGATCGCTGGCTTACTACAGATTACAGGCAAGCATTCTTGCGAGCAGACCCGCCAGTTGACCGAGCGAAAGCTCGTCGATGTCCGCCTACGAATCCGCGAGTTGAGGAATCTGGAGAGGGACCTCGAACAGAAGGTAGCGCGGTGCGCCCGAGTTCCGGCGGGAGAGTGCTGCCCAACGCTTGATTTTCTGAAGAGGGAAAATTGTTACACGGCAGGGAGTTAGCTCACTTTCTGGCTCTTCTATGCGAGTTCCTCCGGCCCTCCACCCACGCTCTACCTGGCGGGTGTAGGCCGCGCATCCTGACGATCCTTGGCAGCCCGATGGGTTCCGTCAACCGCCCAGAGAGACCAGCAGCGGGCATCGCCGCACACGTTTGCGACGTTTCATATGGGCTCCCTGCGCTGAATAAATCGGACGAGACGGCCGCGCCGCCGCCACCGTATCCCGACGGCCGCTTTCTGAGGCGATGTACGTTAGCCCTGATAACGCACCCTAATCCCCGCGCTCAGCTGCCTGACCGGGGTTCGGCCAAGCTTCAGCCCGAATGCACTTCTGGCTTGTAAACGGTTCGTCGGCCGATCGATCTGAGATTCTTCACAGTGGGCCGCGCGAGCCCGGGGATGAGGTAATCCGTAACCCGCGCGCCCCGCCGTACCTTGTCGGCAAGCCAGCGTGGCATCAGTCCGCGGCCCGACCAGGTGTTCCGCCGGTTCTCTGGATCCCGGTATTTTGGGGGAACCTTCCCGTGCTTCTGCGTCCGGGTGCGCTTCGCAACTACAGGAGGAGCGTGAGAGACGTCAAAGATCTCAGAAATCGCATAGCCATAGGAATCGGCCAGCGCAATGAGCTCCTTCCGGACTGCAGAAAGCGGACGTCGGCAGCATAAGAATGCTTTCCGCTTCTCCGCCGCAAGCAAAAGCGATTCAATCTCTGGCAGGCTGAGCTTCTCGATATTCGTCATGTGCAAAGCGTCGAGTCGGGATCCGCACCAGGAGGGCCATTACGCCGCCTCCCTGTGCTCGTAATACGGGTGCCGCTTGTCGTCGAAGATGGCCTGCATCGCCGCCAGATCCTTGGCAGGATTGAGCCAGGCATCGACGTGCTCGGGCCGGATATTGATGATGGTCCGGTCATGGCCTGCCGCGGCCACCTCAGGCTCAGGCTCGTCGGTGATGGCGGCAAACGACAGCAGGTCGGGCTGCTCGCCCTTCGGATCCGTCCACTTCGACCACAGGCAAGCGATGAGCATGGGCTCATCGTCGCGCGGGGTGAAGGCCAAGACTTGGTTCTTGCCGTCCACCTCCACGTTCTCGTAGAACACATCGG
>DATJBR010000017.1:0-2703 GCA_035515255.1 Lysobacter sp.
ATCCGCTCGCGCGGCCCGAACGGCACCCGCACCCGGCTGCCCGGACGCGGTTCGGGACCGGAATCGGGCGCGAGATAGTCGAACAGGCGCGGCAACGGCAACGCCAGGGCAACGCGCAGCACGCGCGGCGAAGCGGGGAAATCGGGCATGCCGCAGTCTAGCGACACATCCGGCGGCGGGTCGGAGGGGCGGTCGGCGACTTGCGGGCCATTGTTGTTCGTGACTTCACAAAGTGTGCGCAAGTGCCCGTTTTTGAAAGGGATTGCTCCTTATCCACATTGTCTGTGGATAAGTCTGTGCATGAACGCCAGCCAACAGTGCGTGACCCCGCAACTGCAAGCCTTGGCCTCGGGTTGGTGAAAAAAGCGCCAAACGATATAAATCAATAACAATCAACGAGTTAGCCGTGAAACATTGCGATTGCAGGGAGCGCTGTGTTAGCGAGTCCCGCCTCTGCGCCGTAAGGATCGCTGCTGTGCACAACGTGTTTGGGCGGAACCCGCGTCACGCTTCGTTCATGGGCTTCTGCACGCTTTGTCAAGCGCCCGGATGCCGTCGACGGATCGTTATGATGCGGCCATGGCGAAGTTCATCCGATGACCCAGCGTACCGTCACTCCCACCTCGTCCAGCTCCAGTTCCGGGCAGAAAGCGTCGCCCGCATTGGCGGCGTTTTTGCGGGGCGTCGAGCGGCGCGGCGCGGTGCTGGCCGAGCTCCAGTGCGGCGACGCGACGACGGGCGATGCGGCACTCGGCGAGGCGATGGCGCAGTTCTGCCCGATGGCCGGCGCCACGGTGATGGACGACTGGCCGCGTCGGTTCTGGGGCCTGTTGCTGTCCCAGCCGGGCCTGCGCACGCACACCCCGGTGGCCATCGAGCTGGACGCGACCGATCGCCTGGGCCGTCTGGGCGGCGGCCCGCGCGCTGCGTTGCTGTTGCGTCTGGCGGCCGGACTGGACGAAGTGGCTGCCGCTGCCGTGCTGGGCATCCAGCCCGCTGCTTACCAGTTGGCGTTGCAGAGTGGATTGCCGCACCACGCCGATGGCCGTGCCGACCTGTCCGCCTGGCAACGGCTGCGCGAACAGATCCATCGCCGCATCAAGACCCTGCCGCCGACGCGACTGGAACGGCTGGCGCGGCTGCGCGAGGCGGCCTTGGCCGGTGCCTCGCTCCCGGCAGCCGGTGCCGGCAAGCATGCTCCCGTGCGCCCGGTCGAGGCGTCCCGACCGCGCTGGGTGCTGCCGTTGCTGTGGGGGTTGCTGGCGTTGTGCGCGCTGGCGTTTGCCGCGACGTTCCTGCCCGTTTCATGGCGTCTGTCCGAGGCGCCTGCACCCGGTGCGGTGTTGCGGGGCGAACTGCCCGAACAGCCCCCGGCGTCGCTTTACCGCAACGATGCGGCTGCCGTGACCCATCGTGATTTCGATCTGCTGGCCGATCCGGCAGGCATGGAAGCTGCCGAGCGATTGGCATTCCATGCCTGGCTCGCCACCCGGGGCGACCTCCTTCCTGCGGATGCTGCCCGGTCTTCGGGCGAGGCGGTCGCGACACCGGCGGACGAGGTCATTGGGGCGTTGGAGGAGAGCTCCGATGAGCTGTAGCCGGCATCGCCTTTGGCTGGGTGCCGGCGTGCTGGTCATCGCGGGCTTGTCGCAGGCCGCCACGTCGGTGCTGGACGATTTCGCCACGGTATTGCCGCAGCTGCCGCCGCCGTTGCGCGCGCAACTGCAGCAGCGCGCCGCGCTGTGGTCGGGCTGGAGCGAAGCCGGACGCGAGGCCTTCAAGCAGCGCCTCGACCGGTGGGAGTCCCTGCCACGCGCAGAACGCGCTGCCCGGCGCGAGCGCTATCTGGCCTGGCAGGCCTTGCCGGCCACCGAGCGCACGCTGATCGCCGCCGCGGCCACCCGCTACGCGGCCTTGCCGGAAGACCAGCAACAGGCGCTGCGAGAGCGCTTCGACGCGCTCGACAGCAGCGAGCGCCGCGGCTGGCTGCTCGGGCCGGTCCTGGGTGCGGACTACCCCGCGCTGCAGCCCTTGCTGGCACAGGTGCCGGAGGCCGAGCACGGACCGTTGCTGGAGGTCTTGCGGGCGATGAGCCCGGGCCAGCGCCGCGACCTGGCAGTGCTGGTCCAGCGCACGCCGCCGCAGGAGCGCGAATCCCTGCGCCGGGAACTGATCTCGACCGCTGCCGGCAATCGCGACCAGTGGCTGTGGAGCCGGCTGGATCGCTGACGCCGCCAAGCGATCTGCATTGCGGCTTCCGCCGCAGACGGTGCTCTCAACGATGGCGGAAAGATGACCCAGGCCTGAGGCGATAGCGCAGGCGCACCGGCATCCGCCTTCGCGGCCGGTAAGATGGCCGGTTCGTCGGAACCCGGCGCCAGTGCCCGACATCCGTTCGGCGCGCGGCTGCAGTTCCGGCCGGCTGTACCCATGTCGTCACTCCCCAACACCGCCGACGCAAGCGCGCTTGCGGCTTCGTCGTCCCCGCGACTTACCTCCGAAATCCGCCGCACCGGCCTGCTCGCCGGTCCGCTGGTGATCGGCCACCTGGCCACCGCATCGATCGGTTTTGTCGACAGTGTCATCGCCGGCCACCACGGCACCGCGACGCTGGCGGCGGTATCGGTCGGCACGGCCCTGTTCTGGCTGCCGATGATGGTGCCGATGGGCACCCTGATGTCGCTGCCGCCGGCGGTGTCGCAA
>DATJBR010000018.1:0-5702 GCA_035515255.1 Lysobacter sp.
TCGCGATCCCCGCGCGCCATGACGCCAGCCGGTTGCCGGGAAAGCCGTTGCGGCTGATTGCCGGCGAACCGATGGTGCTGCACGTCGCCCGCCGTGCGCTCGCGGCCGGTGCGCGCGAGGTCTGGGTGGCAGCCGATGACGAGCGCATCGCGGCGGCGCTGGCCGATGCCGGCGTGCGCGTGGCCATGACCTCCACCGCCCACGCCTCCGGCACCGATCGTCTGGCCGAGTGCGCGCGCATCGCCGGCTGGAGCGACGACACCATCGTGGTCAACCTGCAGGGTGACGAGCCGTTCGCGCCCGCAGCCGGCATCCGCGCGGTGGCGGAACTGCTGCGCGACAGCGGCGCGGAGATGGCGACCCTGGCCGCGCCGGTGGCCGACGTGGAAACCCTGCTCGATCCCAACGTCGTCAAGCTGGTGCGCGCGGACAACGGCGATGCGCTGTATTTCAGCCGGGCGCCGATCCCGTGGCCGCGCGACGCATTTGCGAAGGTGCCGGAATCCAATCGAACGTCCATGCCCGAAGGCGGCCATTGGCTGCGGCATATCGGCATCTATGCATACCGCGCCGGCTTCCTGCAGCGTTTCGCCGCGATGCCGCCGGGACGGCTGGAACAGATCGAATTGCTGGAACAGCTGCGGGTGCTTGAAGGCGGTTGCCGCATCGCTGTCGCGCTGACGCCGGAGCCGTTTCCGCCCGGCGTCGACACCCCGGAAGACCTTGCCCGCGCCGAGGCACGGATGGGCGGCGATGGCTGAGCCATTACGCCTGCTGGTCGTTTGCCTGGGCAACATCTGCCGGTCGCCCATGGCCGAAGGCGCGTTGCGCGCGCGGATCGAGGCGGCGGGGCTGGGCCGGCGGGTTGAGATCGATTCCGCCGGCACCGGCGACTGGCATGTCGGCAATCCGCCCGATCCGCGTTCGATCCGCACTGCCAAAGGCCACGGCGTCGATATCGCCAACCTGCGCGGCCGGCAGGTGTCGCGCACTGATTTCGATCGCTTCGACTGGCTGCTGTGTGCCGATCGCAACAACCTGCACGACGTGCGGGCGCTGGCACCGGATGCCGCGGCGCGCGACAAGGTCGCGTTGCTGCTGGACTGGGCCGGCGTCGAGACCGGGGGCGAGATCCCCGATCCGTATACCGGCGGTGCCGGGCATTTCGAGCAGGTGTGGGAGATGCTGGACCGCGCAGCAGACGGTGTCCTGGCGCGCATCCGCTAGCCGGCTTCCGTCCGATTCGGCTTTTTGTTGTTGCCTGAGCGTCAGCTCGCTTGCATCGCCAGCCACTCGATCGCCTGCACCGCGCCATACAACAACCCTCCTATCAGCGCGCCGATCGCGGTGCCGTTGTAACGGATGTACTGGAGGTCGCTGCCGACGCTGAGTTCCAGCTCGCGCACCAGTTCGCGGGTGTCCCAGCGGGCGACGCGCTCGACGATGAAGTCGCGGATGTTGTCGCGGTATTTCCCGATCAGCGGTTCCACCGTGCCGATCACCCAGTGATTGAGCCACTGCTGCATGACCGGGTCGTTGGCGAGTTTTTCGCCGATGACCCGCGCGCCTTCGGTGGCCTTGCGGGCGATGTCGGAGTCGTCGCGTTGCAGGTCGTCGTGCAGCCAGTCCAGCACCTGCGACCACAGCTTGCGCAGCGTGCGCGGCAGTACCGGGTCGTCCAGAAAGCGGTCACGCAGGACAGCGCATCGGCGTTGCAGCGACGGGTCGGTTTTCAGCCGCCCGATGAACTCCGCCACGTAGCCATCGAAACGCAGGCGCAGCTCATGATCCGGGGCATCGGCCATCTCGCTGATGAGGTCGCTGACACCGGCAACGATCTTCGCGGCGAGTTTTTCGGCCACGGCGTCATCCAGTCGTGTCAGTCGCAGGACCGACCACAACTGCGGCGAGATCTTGCTGGCGATCATGTGCTGGGTGTCCTCGTTGCCTAGCAACTCGCCCAGATCGCGCAGCACGCTGTCCAGCACGGTCTGGTGGCGTCGGTCGTGGGTAAGTACCTCCAGCACCTGGCTGCTCAGTGCGGCGACGTCCGTCCGTTGCAATTGCTCGCGGACGAGACTGTGGAGGAAGCGGTGCAGGCGGTCGCTGTCAAGCAACGCCAGCAGGTGTGGCGCCAGGTTGACCACGAATCCGCCGACCTTCGCAGCGTGAACCGGATCGGCCAGCGCCGCGGCCAGGCGGGATCCGGGATTGAACTGTTCCAGCTTGTGCAGCACTTCCTGCGGATCCAGGAAGTGGTCGCAGATGAAGTTGGCCAGCGCACGTCCCAGGGCGTCCTTCTTGTTCGGAATGATGGCGGTGTGCGGGATCCAACGCTGTCCGAGCGGGTGGCCGAACAGCGCCACCACCGCGAACCAGTCGGCCAGGCCGCCGACCATCGCCGCCTCGGCCATCGCCACCAGCAGGTCGAAGCCCCAATGCGGATGGCTGATCCGCAACCAAGTGCCGATCGCGAATGTCGCTGCGGCCACGGCCAGCATGACCAGCGCCACCCGCTTGCGCCGTGCCAATGCCGTCGCGCGATCGGGCAGTGGCGTGACCCGATGGCCGGTCGGAGGGTGCTCGGATTCGTTTGAGTCAGTGGTCATGACGGTTGGGAGGGTGGTTCAGCATGAGCAGCGTGGCGGTCTCCGAAAGGGGCTTGCCCTGACGCATAATCTGCCCCATCCATGGAGTCCATGCGCGCCTTTTCTCTTCTTTCGGTACATCGCCGTCCCCGGTTGGATGCCAGTCGCCGGACGTCGCCTGCTCGATTGACGGCCCGGGAGCATCGCCATGGCTGAGCCGGTGCCGACGTTCGACGGCAAGGCCTTCGCCAAGGCGCTGAGCACCGCTCCGGGGGTGTACCGGATGGTCGGCGCCGGGGACAAGGTGCTGTACGTCGGCAAGGCCAGCGCGCTGCGCAACCGCGTTTCCAGCTATTTCAACGCGACGCCGAAATCGACGCGGATCATGACCATGCTCGCGCAGACCGTGCGCATGGAGGTCACGGTCACCCGCACCGAGACCGAGGCGCTGATCCTCGAGAACGAGCTGATCAAGTCGCTGAAGCCGCGCTACAACGTGCTGCTGCGCGACGACAAGAGCTATCCCTATGTCCTGCTGACCAACGACGAATGGCCGCGGATCACCATGCATCGTGGACCACGTTCGGTGCCGGGGCGGTATTTCGGCCCGTACGCCAGCGTCGGCGCAGTGCGCGACACGCTCAACCTCATCCACAAGTTGTTCAAGCTGCGAAGCTGCGAAGACAGCGTGTTCGCCAACCGCACCAGGCCGTGCCTGCAATACCAGATCGGCCGTTGCAGCGGGCCCTGCGTGGGGCTGGTGTCGGCGCAGGACTATGCCGAGAACGTCCGCCGCGCGACGCTGATGCTGGAAGGCCGCAGCGATGACCTGACTGACGAGATCGGCGCGGCGATGGAGGCGGCCAGTGCACGCCTCGACTTCGAGGACGCCGCCCGCCTGCGCGATCTGCTGGGCTCGATCCGCACCCTGCAGGCGCGCCAGTACGTGGACGGCCGCGCCGCCGACCTGGACGTTCTGGCGGTGGCGATGCAGGGCACGGCGGCCTGTGTGGTGCTGTTGGCGTTCCGCGACGGCCGCAATCTGGGCACGCGCTCGTTCTTTCCCCGCACCAACGGCAGCGACAACCCCGAGGAAGTGCTGGCCGCGTTCGTTTCCCAGTACTACGGCGAGCAGTTGCCGCCGGCGGAGATCGTGCTGGACCGCGACATCCCCGATCGCGCGCTGATCGAGCAGGCCCTGTCGAGCGCCGGTGAGCGGCGCGTGCAACTGCGCTTCAGCGTGCGTGGCGACCGTGCCGGCTACCTCGACATGGCCCGGCGCAATGCGCAGATCACCCTGGCCAGCGAGCAGACCAGCCAGGCCGCGCAACTGGCCCGTGCGGAAGACCTGCGGAAGATGCTCGGCATGGACGAGTTGCCGCGCCGCATCGAGTGCTTCGACATCAGCCACACGATGGGCGAGGCGACGGTGGCCTCGTGCGTGGTGTTCGATGCCGAAGGACCGGTACGCGCCCAGTACCGCCGCTTCAATATCAGCGGGATCGAGCCCGGCGACGATTACGCCGCGATGCACCAGGCCCTCAGCCGCCGTTTCAAGCGCGCCATGGCGACCGCGGACAAGCCGGCCGGCGTGCTGCCCGACATCCTGCTGATCGACGGCGGCGCGGGGCAGGTGGCGCAGGCGAGGGCGGTGCTGGACGAGCTCGACATCCACAGTGTGGTGCTGGTGGGCGTCGCCAAGGGCCCGGCGCGGCGTCCCGGCGATGAGGACCTGCTGCTGCCCGACGGCCGCAGCCTGCACCCCGGCGCCGATTCGCCCGCACTGCAACTGGTGCAGCAGGTCCGGGATGAGGCGCACCGTTTTGCGATCACCGGCCATCGCGGACGTCGCCAGAAGGTTCGCAATACCAGTCGGCTGGAAGACATCCCCGGCATCGGGCCACGGCGACGCGGTAACCTGTTGCGGCATTTCGGCGGTCTGGGCGGGCTGAAGGCTGCCGGAGTGGAGGAAATATCGCGCGTGGAAGGCATCAATGCCGCCCTCGCCGAACGCATCTATGCGACCCTGCACGGGCTTGACCCCGTCACCGGTGGGCCGGGCAGTGACGCGACACGGAGTGACGGATGAAGTTGACGGTACCCACCATGCTGACCCTGCTGCGGATCGTGCTGATCCCGGTGCTGGTGTTGGTGTTCTATTTGCCGTTCAAGGGTGCCAGCGTGGCGGCAGCGGCGATTTTCGCGTTCGCCTCGTTCACCGACTGGGCAGATGGCTGGATCGCCCGCCGTTACAACCAGTTCTCGGCGTTTGGCGCATTTCTCGACCCCGTTGCCGACAAGCTGATGGTGGCGGTCGCGTTGATGTTGACCGTGCAGAAGCATCCGACCGTGTGGATGGCGCTGTGGGCCGCGGTGATCATCGGCCGCGAGATCGCGGTGTCCGCGCTGCGCGAGTGGATGGCCGAGCTGGGCCAGCGGGCGAAGGTGAAAGTGGCCACCATCGGCAAGGTCAAGACGGTCGTACAGATGGTCGCGCTGATCTTCCTGCTGTACCAGGCGCCGTTGTTCGGCCTGCCGATCTTCACCATCGGCGAATGGCTGCTCGCCGGGGCGGCATTGCTTACGCTGTGGTCCGGTTTCGCCTATCTGCGGGCCGCGTGGCCTTCGCTGAAGGCGGATGCAAAAAATAGTTGACACATTTTTTTTCGTGCCTACAATGGGCGGCTCAGTCAGCGGGAATAGCTCAGTTGGTAGAGCACGACCTTGCCAAGGTCGGGGTCGCGAGTTCGAGTCTCGTTTCCCGCTCCAGATTCACTACTCCGGTTGCACCGGGGCGGTAACGAAACAAACCCCGTTCGCGGGGTTTTGTTTTATCAGGCGGTTGCCTCGCGCAATCGTGGTCGCAGGCGGTATGCTTGCGACGCGCGTCATCCGGCCGGGTGGCAGAGTGGTTATGCAGCGGACTGCAAATCCGCGTACGCCGGTTCAATTCCGACCTCGGCCTCCATATTGAAACCGCGCTCCGGCGCGGTTTTCTTTTGTCGCGACCCATCCGCCCGGATGGCGGAACTGGTAGACGCAACGGACTTAAAATCCGTCAGCCGCAAGGCTATCCGGGTTCGATTCCCGGTCCGGGCACCATCAATACCGCGA
>DATJBR010000019.1:0-4493 GCA_035515255.1 Lysobacter sp.
CCGGTGTGGGCGCTGCTGGCGCAGACCTACCGCGCCTTCGGCCCGCGCCCGACGCTGCTGGAGCGCGACTTCAACCTGCCGCCGCTGGATGAATTGCTGGGCGAGCTGGATATCGTGCGCAGGCATCTCGACCCGCATCGCGGAAAGCTGCATGGCGAGGCCTCCCGTGTCGCCTGACGACACCACCGGCAGCGGCACCGACGCCCAGCGCGCGCTCAGCGACTACATCCGCGATCCCGACCACGCGCCCGCACCAGTCGGCATCGAAGCGCGCCAGCTGAAGGTCTACCACGAGCTGTTCTTCAACAACCTGCAGTCGATGCTGGCCGGCAACTTCCCGGTGATCCACCGCATCCTCTCGACCTCATCCAACGGTGACCGCTGGACGCCCCTGATCCGCGACTTCTACCGCGAACATCCCTCACGCACGCCACTGTTCACCGAACTGGCGCGCGAGTTCCTGCGTTACCTCCAGCACCGCGCCGACACCGCCCGCGGCGACCCGCCCTGGCTGCCGGAACTGGCCCACTACGAATGGGTGGAACTGGCGCTGCAGATCAGCGAGAACGTCGTCGACGCGCCCGGGGAATCGCCCGCACCGACGCTCGCCGGCATCGTGGCGGGCGAACCCTTGACCCGCGTGGCACTGCGGCTCTCCCCGCTGGCGTGGCCGTTCGCCTACCGCTGGCCGGTACATCGCCTGGCTCCCGACTACCTGCCCGAATCCCCGCCCGCGGAACCCACGTTCCTGCTGCTGCAGCGCGATGCCGCCGGCAAAGTGCACTTCCAGCAACTCAACGCACTGACCTTCCGCTTGCTGGACCGCATCGAACAGACCCCCGGCCTGCACGCACACACCCTGCTGCACGAACTGGCCGGGGAAGCACGCGCCTCATCGGTCCCCGCCTTCATCGAACAAGGCGACACCATGCTGCGGCAACTGCGCGATGCGGGAATCCTCATCACGATGCCCGCCGGCGAAGACCGGTTGTAGGAGCGGCTTCAGCCGCGACCTGTACATCGCTTCCAAGCCGATGCCCGATCACCGCTGCCGTAACAGGAGGACGCGTTGAACAGCTCCGCACGTTCGCGGCTGCAGCCGCTCCTACAAAAAGCAGCTCGCCCGCTCCCGGTACACGCAACTTCTTTGCACCCGCTCCGCAACGCAACGGAGCCATCGCCGTCCTCTGCTACGCTTTCCGCCATGACCAACGCCGCACCTCCTGCGTCCACTCCAGGCCCCCCTTCCGTGCCCGCGGCCTCCCCACTGGCAACCCGTTTCCGCGGCTTTTTGCCGGTCGTGGTCGATGTGGAAACCGGCGGCTTCGACTGGAACCGCCACGCCCTGCTCGAAATCGCGGTACTGCCGCTGGATGTCGATGAAAACGGGCTGTTGATCCCCGGCGAGACCACCAACGCCCACGTCGAGCCGGCGCCCGGCCTCGACATCGACCCCAAGTCGCTGGAGATTACCGGCATCGTTCTGGGCCACCCGTTCCGCTTCGCGAAGGACGAGCGCACCGCGCTGGACCACGTGTTCGCGCCGGTGCGCGCGGCGTGCAAGAAGCACGGCTGCCAGCGCGCGATCCTGGTCGGCCACAACGCCCACTTCGACCTCAACTTCCTCAACGCCGCCGTCGCCCGGGTCGGCCACAAGCGCAACCCGTTCCATCCGTTCAGCGTGTTCGACACGGTGACGCTGGCCGGTGTGGCGTATGGCCAGACCGTGCTCGCGCGCGCGGTGCAGGCGGCCGGCTTCGAGTGGGATGCCAACGAGGCGCATTCGGCGGTCTACGACACCGAACGCACCGCCGAGCTGTTCTGCAAGATCGTCAATGCCTGGCCCGGCCCGATGGCCGGTGTCGCTCCGCTGGCGAAGATGCCGCTGTCGCCGTAAGCCGCCGTCGTACCCATCGCGCGGCTGCGACGGCGGCCGGTGCGACTACGGCGTCGCCAGTTTCAGGCCGACCAGGCCGGCGATGATCAACACGATGCTGCCCACCCGCAGCGCATTCACCGGCTCGTCGAACAGCACCACGCCGAGGATGACGGTGCCGACCGCGCCGACGCCCACCCAGATCGCGTAGGCGGTGCCGACCGGCAGGGTTTTCATCGCGATGCCGAGCATGCCGACGCTGATCGCCATCGCGGTCAGGGTGCCGACCGTGGGCCACAGGCGGGTGAAGCCTTCGGTGTATTTCAGGCCGATCGCCCAGCCGATCTCGAACAGGCCGGCGAGCAGAAGGATGATCCAGGACATGGCGTTCTCCGTTTCAATGGGGCCGTCCCCGAATGAGATGGAGCGGCGGGGTCGTCCCCGCGTCCTGATGCTGGAGGTGCAAAGCTCGCGATTATCGCAGAGCGGCCGCGGGCAACGTCTGCCGGGGTAGTCGGGGTAGCCGGACACCGGGTGTGAATGCCCTTGGATGTGAATGTCCTCCGGCACCGATGAAGCCGGTGCCTCCTCCTTTATTTCACACCCAAGGGCATTCACGCCCGTCGTTCCAGCGTGGCGGTGGTTCCGGAAGCGCAAAGCCAGCTGCTGCGATCCGACAGCGCCCCACCTCGACAAGGCGGCGCTGCTGCCGTAGTCGACGAACTTCGTTCGCAACTCAGCCAGCAATCCGCTGACGCACCGCTTCAAACAGGGTCACGCCGGTGGCCACCGAGACGTTGAGGCTTTCGACCCCACCGCCATCGCCGCCCGGCATTGGGATGTTGACCAGCTGGTCGCAGTTCTCGCGGGTCAGCCGGCGCAGGCCATCGCCCTCGCCGCCCAGCACCAGACCGACGTTGCCGCGCAGATTGATCGAATACAACGACCCCTCCGCCTCGCCGGCCAGTCCGTACAGCCAGACACCAAGCTGCTGCAGATCGCGCATGGTCCGGGCCAGGTTGGTCACCGGCACCACCGGCACGCTGTCGGCGGCACCGGCGGACGTCTTGCGCACGGTGGCGTTGACCTGCACCGACTTGTCCTTCGGGATGATCACCGCGGTGACACCGGCCGCGGCGGCACTGCGCAGGCAGGCGCCGAGGTTGTGCGGGTCCTGCACGCCATCGAGCAGCAGGATCAATGCGCGCCCGTCGGCGGCGGTCACGAGGTCTTCCAGCTCATCCTCGCTCCAGGTCTTCGCCGCCGCGTACCGGGCCACCACACCCTGATGGCGCAGGTTGCCGACCACGCCGGCCAGCGCCTGCTGGTTGACCCGGCGCACGTCGATCCCGAACCGGCGCGCGGAGCCTTCGATCTCGGTCAGGCGCGGGTTCTTCGCACCGGCCTCGATCAACACCTCGCGCACGTTGTCGGCGTCGTGCTCGATCGCGGCAGTGACGGCATTGATGCCGGCGATCCATTGTTTCTGGCTCATGGGGTCGGGAGCGGGAGTCTTGGGGGCGGCCATTGTAGGCCGCTCCTGAAAGCCACGCGCTGCCTCGATGTCAGTGCGTGCAAAGCGGCGGCGGACTGGGATCCTTCCTGAACATGCTTGTGCCCTGGCTATCCGGCGTTTGAACAAGCCGCGCTGCGCAGCAGGCTTGGCCTGGATGATCTGTTATGCGCTGCCACCGCTACAGCAGGAACCTCCCTGCTGGATTGGCGGGCATTTGACCGTGCCATACGAGCAATAGACACAGCAGTCGCCGGGCAGTGGCGCAAGCACGGCATGGCATGCATCACACTCGTAGAACCATTGGCACGCGTTGGTCGGCATGGTTTCCCGCGTGGCGGCACCGCACTCAGGACAGGTGACAACCGATTCCAGTTCGATACGGAACATTTGGACTGCTCTTGCGGAATGTCGACTTCCGCCTGCTAGAACTCTCGACCATTGACGGGCACCCGCTTGATGTCGCCAGGCTCTACGCCATCCAGGCAGCGGATATTGATGGCAGCCATCAATGTTCCGTCCGGCATGCTGCCGAGGCCGAACGCCTGGCACCCGCACACGGAACAGAATGGGTGTTGAATCACCTGCTTGTTGAACAAGTAGGTTGTGAGCTTGTCTTCTCCTGCCGTGATGGCGAAGGAGTCCCTTGGCAAAAACCAAAGCAGCAGACCCTTGCGACTGCAATGCGAGCAGTTGCATTCAATAGCCTGGTCGATTTCGCCTTCGGCAGTGAATTGGACAGCGCCGCAGTGACAGCTTCCAGATGGCATGATTCTCTCCTAAAGGCTGGTCCCGAAGCTCCAGTCGCGGCAGTTCGGCCAAAACATCCCTGACGCGGCAAGGGTGTCGTGGAGAGCGCCCTCATCCGCTCTCCGGGCACCTCTCCCGCAGGCGGGAGAAGGAGGGGAAAAGGCGTCAGGCCGCTCAGTATTTCTGCTTCTTGCGCTTGGCCGGTTCGCCGCGCGGGGGTGGCGATTTCACGCCGCCGTTCTCACCCGCGAGGCGGAAGTCGATCTTGCGCTCCTCCAGGCTGGCCTTCATCACGATGATGCTGGCGCGGTCGCCGAGGCGGAATTCACGGCCGGTGCGTTCGCCGGTGAGGGC
>DATJBR010000020.1:0-6481 GCA_035515255.1 Lysobacter sp.
GCCAGCGCACGCAGGGAAGCGAACACGCGGCGGTTCTCCTCGTTGTCGGAACGCAGCTGGAAGCCATGCGTCTTGCTGATCGCCAGCGCCAGCTCGAGCGCGTCGATCGAATCCAGCCCGAGCCCTTCGCCGAACAGGGCCGCCTCCGGATCGATCTGCGCCGGGGAGACCCCTTCCAGGTTCAGGCTGTCGACCAGCAGTTGCGCGAGGGCGGATTCGGCGGGGCTTTGTGCGGACATCGGGTCAGGCTTCCGGAAGGATCGAAAGCGCAACGATCCGGCATGCCGCCGCCCCGCGCAACCGCGGGGCCGTTACGAGGCAACGGTTATCATGACCGCCATGATCGACTCCGCTTCCGAACAGATCCCGGCCGACACTGGCGTGCGGCGTGCCAACACGTCCCGCATCGCGGATCACGCAGATCGCGTGCACGACGCCCGCCTCCTCGACCACGCTCCAGCCCGGGCGCTCCGGGCAGCACGATGAACGCCGCCGCTCCCTTCGCGCCGGCCACTGCCCGGCTGAGCGTCGATTACACCCACGACGACCTCGACACCCTGCTCGCCGCCGATGACACGCTGGCGGTATTCGGCTTCGGCGCGGCCGCGCCGGCCAGTGACGATCCGCGCTACCTGCAGGTCGACCTGCAACCGTCGACCCGGCCGCCAGAGCGCACACCACTGGAAGTCTGGCGCGGCCAGCCCGGCGTCCAGCGCGGGCGCGAGGGCGACGTGGCCTGGGCCGAGGATGGCGCATTGCAATTCGGCGCGATCGAGATCGACGAACCCGGTGACGGGGACATCGGTGCTGCCGCGGAAACCGCCTACCGCCGCCTGCTCGCGGTCACCTCGCAGCGCGGCTATCCGCACCTGCTGCGGGTATGGAATTACCTCGATGCGATCACCGAGGGCGACGACGACGACGAGCGCTACCGGCGCTTCTGCGTCGGCCGCGCCAAGGGCCTGGGCGACTTCGACGCCGCCTCCCTGCCCGCGGCAACCGCGATCGGTCGTGTCGATGGCCGACGCCGCCTGCAGGTCTACTGGCTGGCCGCCAAAGCTCCCGGGGTACCGCTGGAGAACCCGCGCCAGCTGAGCGCCTGGCAGTACCCGCGTCGCTATGGTCCGCAATCGCCGAGCTTCGCCCGCGCGATGCTGCCGCCATCTGCGGCGGCGATGCCGCTGCTGCTGTCGGGGACCGCGGCGATCGTCGGCCATGAGTCCCTCCACGCCGATTCGATCGAGACCCAGCTCGACGAGACCCTGGCCAATTTCGACAGCCTCATCACCACCGCGCGCCAACGCCGCCCCACGCTGCCGGCGCACTTCGGCCCGCGGTCGCGGCTGAAGGTCTACGTGCGCGACCTGGCCGAACTGGACCACGTCGCCGCGCTGCTCGAACAACGCCTCGCCCCCGAAGTGCCGCGCATCCTGCTGCACGCGCAGGTCTGCCGCCGCGAGCTGCGGGTGGAAATCGACGGCGTGCATGACCTTTGAGCCGCGACCGCCATCACGCGCGGCGCGAAGATGGCGTCCAATTCCTTCCACCTGCTTGACGGAGCTATCGACATGGGACTGATCAGTCTGTTGTGGGGCATCGTGGCGATGCTCTGGATGGTGGTGGCACTGATTCCGCTGCTGGGTTGGGGCAACTGGTTCCTGATCCCGTTCGCCGCGGTCGGCGCACTCATCGCCGGCATCGGCATCCTGTTCACCCGCACCGAGAAGCGTGGCCGGGCCAAGGCCGGGCTGATGCTCAACGGCATCGTGATCATCGTCGGCATCGTCCGGCTCAGCATCGGCGGCGGGATTTTCTGACGTCCCTCGCGCACCGGAACAGACCGGACCGCCGTCCGGCCTGATCCGGTTCACCCGGCCGCGTAGAATGCTCCGCCATGAGCAGCTATCCCCATACCCGTCCGCGGCGGATGCGCCGCGATGATTTCTCGCGCCGCCTGATGCGCGAGACCGTTTTGACCACCAACGACCTGATCTACCCGGTATTCGTGCACGAACTGCCGGGCCGCGAGGCGATCCCGTCGATGCCCGGCATCGAGCGGCTGTCGATCGACGAACTCCTGAAGGTCGCCGAACAGGTCTGCGAGCTGCGGATTCCCGCGCTGGCGCTGTTTCCGGTCACCGCGCCGGAGGCCAAGTCGCTGGACGCCGCCGCCGCGTGGGACGAGGACGGCCTGTGCCAGCGCGCCGTCCGCGCGCTCAAGCAGCGTTTCCCCGAACTGGGCCTGATCACCGATGTCGCCCTCGACCCCTACACCAGCCACGGCCAGGACGGCCTGCTCGACGACAGCGGCTACGTGGTCAACGACGCCACCGTCGAGGCGCTGGTCAGGCAGGCGCTGTCGCATGCCGCCGCCGGCGTCGACATCGTCGCCCCCAGCGACATGATGGACGGCCGCATCGGCGCGATCCGCGAGGCGCTCGAAGCCGCCGGCCACATCCACACCCGCATCCTGGCCTACAGCGCGAAGTACGCCAGCGCGTTCTACGGCCCGTTCCGCGACGCCGTCGGCAGCGCCGGCGCGCTCGGCAAGGCGGACAAGAAGACCTACCAGATGGACCCGGCCAACGCCGACGAGGCGCTGCACGAAGTCGCGCTCGACCTGGCCGAAGGCGCCGACATGGTGATGGTCAAACCCGGCCTGCCGTACCTGGACATCGTGCGCCGGGTGAAGGACGAGTTCGGCGTGCCGACCTTCGTCTACCAGGTCAGCGGCGAGTACGCGATGCTGAAGGCCGCCGCGGACAACGGCTGGATCGACGAGCGCGGCTGTGCGCTGGAGGCGCTGACCAGCATCAAGCGCGCCGGCGCCGACGGCGTGCTGACCTATTTCGCGCTGGACGCGGCGCGGTGGTTGCGCGAAGGCTGAGTCGCGTCGTTCGGCAGGGCTCCGCCGTTGTCCGACTGGACTTCCTCCGGTCGCAGGAGCGACGTCAACCGCGATCGCCGCAACAACCATCGGCCGTCATCGTCGGCCGGTGTGGAACCTGGGGCCGCGCAACCGCAATGTCGCGCGCAGCACGACGTCCGATGGATCAGTGAACGTCGTTCCTACAGGCGGCGCGGCGTTATTCCACGCAACCAGAGCTTCCGGTCACCACCGGCGCCTTCATCCGGTAGATGTCCGTCTGCCCCGCTCGCGGCGACAGCGCGCTGCCACTGACCAGCAATTCGCCGGGCCGGCTCCAGTCGGGCGACGGGCCGAGGGTCCTGCCTTCGGCGGTGTTGAATGACAGCGCCAGCGGCGCGGCGTCGCCATAGCGTGAGCCATCGCATTGGGCGAGGTACAGGCGGGTCGGAACGGTTGCCCTCATATTGGTCGGTGTGTCGGAACGGGCGAACACGATTGCCTCGCCATCGCCCAGCCAGGTCGCGTCGAACTCGTCGGCATCCGTGTTGATCCCGACCAGCAGCCGGGGATCGACGAACGCGGCCCCGTCCCAATGCGCCACGAACAGGTCGAAACCGCCGGCACCGCCGTGGCCGTTGCTGGCGAACAGCAGGTGATGGCCATCGCGGCTCACGCTCGGTGCGCGCTCGTCGCCAATGCCGTTCACGCCCGGTCCGAGGCTCTGCGGTGCGCCGAATCCGCCGTCGGCCAGCACCGGCGCGCGGTACAGATCGACGCCGCCCTCGCCTCCGTCGCGGTCGGAAGCGAAGTACAACCAGCGGCCGTCGGCGCTGAAGGCTGGATCGAGATCCTCGCCTGGCCCGTTCAACGGCAGCGGCATGGCGTCCTGCCAGCGGTTTTCGATCAGGCGCGCCTGCCACAATTCCCAGCCGGCCCTGCCATCCTGCGTGTCGTCCCGGTTGCTGCGCCCCCAGACGATCGTTTGCCCGTCCAGAGCAACGCTGGCGCGGACCTCATCGGCCCTGGTGGACACCACGTGCATGCCCTCGATGCCGAATTCCGACAACGCCCCGGCGGTGCCCGCAGCCAAAGCGCCGGCGAGTAGACTGATGGCCAGCAAGGCCGTGCGATATCGCATCGCGCATCTCCATTGACACCCTGCAGTCTAAGTGAGGCCCGCCATGTCCACTCCCCGATTTGCCCTGATCGGTCATCCGGTCGCGCACTCGCTGTCCCCCCGCATCCACGCCGCCTTCGCCCGCCAGACCGGGATCGCAATGGAGTACGGCCTGATCGACGCCACCGCGGAGCGTTTCGACGCCGCACTGGCCGAATTCGCCGCCGCCGGCGGTGCCGGGGCCAACGTCACCCTGCCGCACAAGGCGCGCGCCGCAGCGGTCTGCAACCACCTCAGCGATCGCGCCCGCCGCTGCGGCGTGGTCAACACGCTGATCCGTACCGCCACCGGCTGGGACGGCGACAACACCGACGGACTCGGCCTGGTGCGCGACCTGACCGACCGCCACGGCCAGGACCTGCGCGGCCGACGGGTGTTGCTGATCGGTGCCGGCGGCGTCGCCCACGGGGTCGCGCCGGCCTTGCTGGACGCAGGCATTGCCGGGCTGGTCATCGTCAACCGCACCGATGCCCGCACCGACGCGCTGGCCGATCTGCTCGGCGAACCCGCCCGCATCCACCCGCGCAACTTCGCCGACCTGCGTACGCTGGGCGTGTTCGACCTGATCATCAACGCCACCTCGATCGGCCATGCCAGCGACGGCGGCGAACTGCCGCTGCCCAACAGCCTGATCGCCCCGCGTGGCGACGTGGTCGACCTGGGTTATGGCGAGGCCGCGATCGGCTTCCTCGCCTGGGCCCGCGCCTGCGGAGCCGACCAGTTGATCGACGGCTTGGGCATGCTGGTCGAGCAGGCCGCCGAAAGTTTCAAGTGCTGGCACGGCGTACGGCCCGACGCGGACGCGATCTACGCCGAGTTGCGTGCCGAAAGCGGATCGCCGGCGGCGATGGCCTGATCTATTGGATATCGCGCTGTTCAATAAAGCCTGGTGCCATTCGAATTCGACTCGCGCAACTCCCTCGACACGAAAGAAACCGGTATCCAATTGAATACCATTCGCTGGGGCATGATCGGATGCGGGGCCGTGACCGAAGTGAAAAGTGGCCCGGCATTCTATAGCGTCGCGGGCTCCGCCCTGACGGCGGTAGCGTCGAGAAACTTCCTGTCGGCGCAAGACTACGCAAGGCGCCATGGCGTTCCTTTTGTTTACGAGAACGTCGATGATTTGATTTCGGCCAAAGAGGTGGATGCCGTCTATGTGGCGACTCCTCCCGAAAGCCACAGGGAACTGGCGCTGAAAGTTGCCCGCGCGGAAAAACCTTGTTGCGTTGAAAAGCCAATGGCGCTCGACCATGAGGAATGCTTGAGCATGGTCGCGGCATTCGCCGCACGGGGGCTGCCGCTGTTCGTCTCCTACTACCGTCGCTCGTTACCGCGCTTCAGGGAAGTGAAAGCATGGTTGTCGCAGGAGCTGATCGGCCAGGTTCGTGAGGTGCATTGGCACCTGGTAAAGCAGCCAACGCCCCGGGACCTTGGCGGAGAACCCAATTGGAGAACGGACCCGCGGACGGCGCCGGGAGGCTATTTTTCCGATCTTGCAAGCCATGGCATCGACCTGTTTCAATTTCTGCTGGGAGATATCAACATTGCGTCCGGTATCGCGACAAACCAACAGGGCCTTTACCAAGCCGAGGACGCAGTAAGCGCGTGCTGGAAGTTTGCCAATGGGGCGCTCGGCAGCGGTAGCTGGAATTTTGGTGGCGATCACCGGAAAGATGAGGTGCGGATTATCGGAGCGAAAGGCACGATAAGCTTTTCCGTATTTGACGAGGCACCCCTGAAACTGCGTACCAATGGAATTGAGCGCTCGGCATTCATCGACAATCCTTTGCATATCCAGACGCCCCACGTTGAAAACATGATCAGGCATCTGCAGACGGGATCCCCTCATCCGTCCGTGGGCATGGAAGCTGCAAAAACCAACTGGGTCATGTCCGAGATTCTTGGCCCTCGGGTGCATGGCTCGGCCTCAGCTGAAGGGTAATCGCGGCATGGCGGACGCACCGATCAATCGATTCAAGCTGCAGCCGCATCGCGGCCCGGCCTGATTCAGACGATGGATTGCCGGACGAACTGCGGCGCGTGCTGCATTGCGCCATCGATCAATTCGCCAATTCCGGGAATGCCGGAAGGCAAGCCCGCGGGCATCGCCTGCGTCCAGCTGGATGAGCACTTGCGCTGCAAGCTGTTCGGCAAACCGGAACGACCGGCGTTTTGCGCGTCGTTGCGACCCGGGTTGGAGATGTGCGGCAGCCACCGGGAAGACGCGATGGTGTGGCTGGCCGAGCTGGAGCAGGCAACGCAACCGGATTGAGCGGTCGTCAGGCTTCCGCCATCCGCAGGTACTCGTCCTTCAAGCGCATGTAATGCTGGGCGCTGTATTGCAGTTGCTCGATCTCGCGCTCGCTGAGCTTGCGCACGAAGCGGGCCGGGTTGCCCAGCCACAGCTCGCCTTCGCCGACCGTCTTGCCCGG
>DATJBR010000021.1:0-2885 GCA_035515255.1 Lysobacter sp.
GAGCTGTTCCGGCAGCTGCGCGAGCTGATGCTGGGTGGCGAACCGGCGGCCGAGGATGCCGAGACGCCGGAACACGACGAACTGCCGTAAGAGGCCAACACGCAACCACAGGCACACCGAAGCACTCACGCCTGGGTGCCGCCCACCGTGATGCCGTCGATCAGCAGTGACGGCTGGCCGACGCCGACCGGCACGCTCTGGCCGTCCTTGCCACACACGCCGACGCCTTCGTCCAGCGCGAGGTCGTGGCCGATCATCCGCACCTTCTGCATCGTCTCCGGACCGTTGCCGATCAACGTCGCGCCCTTCACCGGCGCGGTGACCTTGCCGTCCTCGATCAGGTAGGCCTCGGTGGCGGAGAACACGTACTTGCCGCTGGTGATATCGACCTGGCCGCCGCCGAAATTCACCGCGTACAGGCCCTTCTTGACCGAACGGATCATCTCCTCCGGATCGTGCTTGCCGGCCAGCATGTAGGTATTGGTCATGCGCGGCATCGGCAGGTGGGCGAAGGATTCGCGCCGGCCGTTGCCGGTCGGGGCCATGCCCATCAGACGCGCATTGAGGGTGTCCTGCATGTAGCCCACCAGCACGCCGTCCTCGATCAAGGTGGTGCACTCGGTGCGGGTACCCTCGTCGTCGATGTTGAGCGAGCCGCGACGGCCCGGCAGGGTGCCGTCGTCGACGATGGTCACGCCCGGCGCGGCGACGCGCTGGCCCATCCGGCCCGCGTAGGTGCTGGTGCCTTTGCGGTTGAAGTCGCCTTCCAGACCGTGGCCGACCGCCTCGTGCAGCAGCACGCCGGGCCAGCCGTTGCCGAGCACCACCGGCATTACCCCGGCCGGCGCGTCGACCGCATCCAGGTTGACCAATGCCTGCCGCAGCGCCTCGCGACCCCAGGCCTCGGGCTTGCCGTCGGCGAACAGTTCGGCATAGCTGTAGCGGCCACCGCCACCGGTGTAGCCGGACTCGCGGCGGCCGTTCTGCTCGACGATGACCTGCACGTTGAACCGCACCAGCGGACGCACGTCGGCGGCCAGCACACCGTCACTGCGGGCGATCAGCACCGTGTCGACACCGCCGGCCAGGCTCACCATCACCTGCTTGACCCGCGGGTCGGCGGCACGCAGCAACTGGTCGATCCGGCGCAGCGCTTCGACCTTGTCCTCGTTGCCCAGCGAGTCGATCGGATCCACCGGCGCATACAGCGCGCGCGCGTTGCTGCGCACCAGCGAGCGCGTGGTCAGGCTGTTGCCGTCGCGCGCAATCGCACGCGCCGAAGTCGAGGCGTCGATCAGCGCGGCGCTGTTGATCTCGTCCGAATAGGCGAAGCCGGTTTTCTCGCCGCTGATCGCGCGCACGCCGACGCCCTGCTCGATCGAATGCGCGCCGTCCTTGACGATGCCGTCCTCGACCGTCCAGCTCTCGCGCCGGGCGTGCTGGAAGTACAGATCGCCGAAATCGATGCCCGGCCCGAGCAGGCTGCCGAACGCGCGCTCCAATCCGCTGGCATCAAGCCCGGCGGGCAACAGGAGACGGGATTCGGCGAGTTGCAGGGGTAGGGTCATGAGGGCTTCGCATCAGGGGAAAAGACGTGCCACGCGCTGGAGTCGCGGCGATGGCATCCAACAGCATCCGGACGATATGCGGGCGATGGCCGCCGCTTCAACCGGCCGGCACGCTTGAGCCGGCCGGCAACGGCTTGTCGACGACCCGCCCCTGTTCGCGGCTGATCACCTCGACCTTCGGCTCGCTCCACGGCCCGGTGACCCGGTAGGTCTTGGCACCGATCTGGCCCAGCGGCTTCTGCAGCACCGCGTTGGCCGCCGCGCCGATCGCCGCGCCCACCGGCCCGCCCGCGAGCGCGCCCGCCACCGTCAGCAGGTTGCCGGCCTTGGGCAGCACCTCGATGGTCTGGTTGAAGGTTTCCTCGCGCAGGTTGGCCGCACCGCGGATGTTGATCCGCGCCGCCGGCCCGTCGATGCGCAGGTTCTCGCTGCTCGCCACGCCATCGGCGAACCGGATGTCGCCGCCGGCCTGATTGAACGCGAACCCCTTGGAAAAGAAGTCGCGGAAGTCGAGGGTCAGCCGACGCGGCAACTCGGCGACGCTGAGCAGGCCGAGCACGCGCCCGGCGCCCGGCTCGATCTCCAGCAGCCGCCCGTCATGCACCTGCATCCTGAGACTGCCGGACAACGAGGTGAGGCCGAACTGCATCGGCCCGCCCTGCCAGCCCGCCTCCAACGCCATCTCGCCATCCCCGCCATCCAGCCGCCCCGCATAGCCGAACCCGCTCAGCAGGCGACCGAAGTCCTCGCTCTCGAGTCGGGCGTCGACCCGCGTGTGCGCCGCCACGCCGCGTCCGCTCCAACTGCCGCTGGCATCGATGCTCTGGCCCGGCAACTGCGCGTGGAATTGCTCGACGTCCATGCCGGTCGCCGTGGCGCGGGTACGCAGTCTCGCGCTGCCCAGTGACGCCTCGGCGATACGCAATTCATCGATGTCCAGGGCCAGCGGCGGAATGCGGGCCGGATCAATCTCGTCATCGACTTTGTTGCCGGTCTTGCCATTTTCCGCAGCCGTCATGGCGGCGGTCTTGTCAGCCGCAAAAGCCACCTTCGTCTGCACGCCCATTGCGGGCTGCGCCGAGCGCCATTGCACCCGCTGGAAACGGCCGGTGACCGTCGCCCCGTTGGCGGCCGGCACCAGTACGCTGCCCTGCAATGCCGGGCCTTCGACCTGTGCCGATGCCGCTCCTGCAGCCCCCGGCACCACCTGCAGGCGGGTGTCGGGAAACACCCCGCCCAGCAACTGCAGACGGTCGGCACGCACGTCGATCCGTCCCAGCGGCAGATCCCCGCCGCCCTCGCCGCCACGCGTCAGGC
>DATJBR010000022.1:0-6440 GCA_035515255.1 Lysobacter sp.
GCTGGATCACGCCCGGGCTGATCGATTGCCACACCCACCTGGTATTCGCCGGCGACCGCGCACGCGAGTTCGAACTGCGCCTGCAGGGTGCCAGCTACGAGGAGATCGCCCGCGCCGGCGGCGGCATCCTGTCCACCGTGCGCGCGGTACGGGCCGCGGACGAGGCCGAACTGCTGCGCCAGTCGTTGCCCCGCGCGACGGCACTGCTGGCTGACGGCGCCACCACCCTGGAGATCAAGTCCGGCTACGGGCTGGACTTCGCGAACGAGCGCAAGATGCTGCGCGTCGCCCGCCGGATCGGGGTTGAACTGGGCGTCACCGTGCGCACCACCTACCTGGCCGCGCACGCGCTGCCACCGGAGTTCAGCGACCGGCCGGACGCCTACATCGACGCGGTGATCGACTGGATGCCCCGCCTGCACGGGGAAGGCCTGGTCGATGCGGTGGATGCGTTCTGCGAAGGCATCGGTTTCAGCCCGGCGCAGACCCGGCGCGTATTCGAGGCCGCGCGCGCGCTCGGGTTGCCGGTCAAGCTGCACGCCGACCAGCTGAGCGACCTCGGCGGTGCCGGACTGGTCGCCGAATTCAATGGTCTTTCCGCCGACCACGTGGAGCACAGCAGCGAGGCCAGCGTGCAGGCAATGGCCCAGGCCGGCGTGGTCGCGGTGCTGCTGCCCGGCGCGTTCCACGTCCTGCGCGAAACCAAACTGCCGCCGCTGGATGCGTTCCGCGAACACCGCGTGGCCATGGCCGTCGCGACCGACTGCAACCCCGGCACCTCGCCGCTGCTGTCGCTGCGGCAGGCGATGCAACTGGCCTGCATCCACTTCCGCCTGACGCCCGGGGAAGCGCTGCGCGGCGCCACCGTGCACGGCGCGCGTGCGTTGGGGCTGGCCGACCGCGGCATGTTGAAGGTCGGCATGCGCGCGGACTTCGTGCAATGGCGCGTCCGGCATCCTGCCGAGCTGGGCTACTGGCTGGGCGGTGGGCTGGCCGGTGCGGTCTGGGTCGGCGGCGAGTGCCGCGTAACGCAGGCATCCTGAGCAGGCCGGCAATTCGGCCAATCCCGCAAACACCCCTGTCCACACTGGAGACACCATGCATCGCACCCTGCCCCTCCTGCTGCTCGCACTCGTCCCGGCCCTCGGTTTTGCACAGTCTCCATCGCCCCCCGTGGCAAGCGATGCCGCCCGCGCCCTCGCCCAGAACGCGGTGATTGTCGATACCCACATCGACGCGCCCGGCATGCTGACCGAGCGCTGGATGGATCTGGGCGTGGACGCGCCGGGGCGTGAGTTCGACTACCCGAAGTCACGCGCAGGCGGTCTGGACGTGGCGTTCATGTCGATCTACACCTCGGCCAAACAGGACGATGACGGCACCGCCTGGCAGGCGGCCAATGAAATGATCGATTCGGTCGAGGCGCTGGCGCAACGCCACCCCGACCGCTTCGCGCTGCTGCGCTCGCCCGGCGATGTCGACCGCCTGCGCGCCGGCAACCGCATCCTGCTGCCGCTGGGTATGGAAAACGGCGCGCCGCTGGGCGATGACCTGGCCAACCTGCAGTTCTTCTTCGACCGCGGCGTGCGCTACATCACCCTGGCCCACAGCGCGGCCAACCGGATCGCCGATTCGTCCTACGCCGCCGAGCGCCGGTGGAACGGGCTGAGCCCCTTCGGCCGCGAGGTCGTGGCCGAGATGAACCGGCTCGGGATCATGGTCGATGTCTCGCATGTCTCCGACGAAGCCGCGCGCGAAGCGATCGCGCTCAGCACCGTGCCGGTGATCGCCAGCCACTCCGCCTTCCGTCATTTCACCCCCGGCTTCGAGCGCAACATCAGCGACGAGCTGGCGAAGTCGATCGCCGACCGGGGCGGCGTCGTCCAGATTCCGTTCGGCACCGCTTTCGTGGATCCGCAGGGCGCCGCCGACACCCAGGCGCACTTCCGCGCGATCAACGAATTCCACCGCAAGAACGCCGAACTGCGCGCCGCAGGCAAGCCTGCGCAGGACCGGGCCGCGTTCGAAGCCGCCTGGGCGGAAGCCCATCCCGCACCGACCACGCCGATCGATGCGGTCCTCGACCAGATCGATTACGCCGTCCAGCTGATCGGCATCGACCACGTCGGCATCGGCTCGGATTTCGATGGCGTCGGCGGCGAACTGGTCGACGGCCTGCGCACGGTCGCCGACTTCCCGAACCTGATCGACGGTTTGCAGGCTCGTGGCTACCAGGAGGCGGACATCCGCAAGATCCTCGGCGGCAACCTGCTGCGGGTCTGGGCCGCCATCGAAGCCGGCGCCCGGTAACGCGCGTCACGCCATCCACGGATCCGGCTGACCACAAAAAGGAAAGCCCCGCAATGCGGGGCTTTTCTCACACCGGCTTGAAGCCAATGCTTATTCCTTGACGACGGCCTTCTTGGCCACGACCTTCTTGGCCGGTGCCTTGCTGACGGTCTTGCCGGCTGCGGACTTCTTCACCACCGGCGCGGCGGCGGTACCGGCGGCCTTGGTCACGGCCGAACGGGAGTTGCCGTAGCTGGAGTTGAAGCGCTTGCCCTTGGCGGTCTTGCGGTCGCCTTTGCCCATGATCTTGCTCCCGGATAGGTACTTGAACTGTTGAAAAACCCGCACATGAGGCGCGGGCGCCGGCGTGGTGCGCCGAGGCCGCACGTGGCGCGGGAAGCTGCGAATCTTAACATGGCAGCCTGTGGCGCCGTACGCTCAATGCGCGCAGCTGGCGTCGTGGACGTGGCCGTGGTTCAAGCGCAGGTTTGCAACATGCGCCAGTCCGACCAGGGTGCCGCCCAGGGTCATCGCAATCGCATGCGGCACCAGGGTTTGATGCAACGGCGGATACAGCACGGCCAGCCACAGCACCGACAGCCCGAGAATCAGCAACCACAGCGCACGCACTACACCATGCCGACGGTAGCCCTGAATCAGACTGAACAGGCCCAGCAGAGTCGCAAACGCCACGAAGGCCTGCTCGAACCGGTCGCTGCCCATGCTCATCAGACCGAGCGCAGGCAACAGCGCGATCACCACCGGCAGCAACGCGCAGTGGATGGCGCACAGCAGCGAGCCGTAGGCGCCAAGTCGGTCGAGCAAGCGATGGGTACGTGGGGACATGGGAATGAGTGACTTTTGGGAGGGGGGCGCTTGATTGTTATAATATAACATTCCGATCCACCCAAGTCGCCACTTTAACCGAACTCATGCCCAAACACTCATTTCTCCGCCCCCTCCCGCTGGTCATCGCCCTTGCCGCCGCCTTGCCCGCCTTTGCGGAGTCATCGCCCCAAAGCCACGACCACCTGCCGATCGACCTGACCGCAGTGCAGGTGCGCGCCACGCCGTTGCCGGGCACCACCGAGGATCTGGTGCGTCCGGTGGAAGTGCTGGCCGGTGAACGCCTCGATGCCGCCAAGGCCAACTCGCTGGGCGAAACGGTGAACAAATTGCCGGGCGTGCAGTCCTCGTATTTCGGTCCCGGCGTGGGCCGGCCGATCATCCGCGGTTTCGACGGCGCCCGCGTGCAGGTGCTCAGCGACGGGCTCGGCGCGGGCGATGTATCAACCATCAGCGCCGACCACGCGGTCAGCATCGAGCCGTTCCTGGCCGAGCAGATCGAGGTGCTCAAGGGCCCGTCCACCCTGCTGTATGGCAGCGGCGCGATCGGCGGCGCGGTCAACGTGATCGACGGCCGCATCCCCGAGGCCGCGACCGCCGAGCCCTTGCAGGGCCGCGCCGAGTTGCGTGGCGGCAGCGTCAACGACGAGAAGACCGGGATGCTGCGGCTGGACGGCACGTCGGCCTCGGGCAACGTGGTGTTCCATTTCGACGCGCTGCACCGCGAAACCGGCGACTACGACATTCCCGGTTTCGCCGAAAGCGCGCGCCAGCTGGCCGCGGAAGGCGAAACCCCGGATCCGGCCACTGCCGGCACCCTGCCCAACAGCGCGGTGCGTACCGACAGCGGTGCGCTGGGCGTGTCGTGGATCGGCAACCGCGGCTTTCTCGGCGTGGGCTACTCGCTGTTCAACACCCGCTACGGCGTGCCGGGCCACTCGCATGAGGGCGGGGATGACCACGATCACGACCATGCGGATTCCCATGACGAGGAAGGGCACGGCGACGAAAGCGTCCACATCGTCATGGATCAGCGCCGCTCGGAACTCCGCGGTGGCCTGGACGACCTGGGCGTGTTCGAAACGCTGCGGGTGAAGTTCGCCCAGACCGACTACACCCACACCGAGTTCGAGGGCCACGAGGTCGGCACGGTGTTCGACAACACCAGCAAGGAGGCGCGCGTCGAACTGGTGCACCAGCCCTGGGGCGGCTGGCGCGGTGCGTTCGGCGCGCAGTGGTCCAGGCGCGATTTCAATGCGGTCGGTGCCGAGGCGTTCGTGCCGGCCACCCAGGGCCGCGACACCGGTCTGTTCTGGATCGGCGAGCGCGAATTCGGGCCGCTCAAGCTGGAGCTCGGTGCCCGCCACGACCGCAACGAAATCGACTCGGCCGCGCAGGCGCTGGCGCCACAGCGCCGAACCTCGCGCAAATTCGAGGCCAAGAGCGCGTCGGCGGCGGTCAAGTGGGAACTCAACGACTCACTCCACTTCTCGCTGGGACTGGATCGCGCCCAGCGCGTGCCGACCGCCGAGGAACTGTTCTCCAATGGCCTGCATGTGGCCACCGGCACGATCGAGATCGGCAACGACTCGCTCGGCGTGGAAACCGCCAACCGGCTCGAACTGGGCATGCGCTGGCACGGCGAGCGGGTGCAGCTCGGCATGGCGGCGTACGCGATCAAGTACGACGACTTCATCTACCAGAGCACGCTGGAGCCGCTGGGCGAGCCGGGCTCAGTGCTGACCGATGGTGGCACCACGGTCCATCTGTGGAACCAGGCCAACGCGCGATTCCACGGCATGGAGGCCGACGCGACGATTGCGCTGGCCGACAACGCCAGCGGCGGCTGGGATCTGCGCCTGTTCGGCGACATTGTGCGCGGCAAGCTGGATGGCGACGGCAGCCGCGAGGTCGACCTGGAGGTCTTCCATGGCGAGCACGCCCACCGGCACGCGGCCCGGGTCGCTCTGGCCGGCAACCTGCCGCGCATCGCCCCGGCCCGACTCGGCAGCGAACTGAGCTGGAACCGGGGGCCATGGCGCGCCTCGATCGGCGCGGTGCGCTACATGAAGCAGGACGACGTGGCCGCCAACGAAACCGCCACTCCGGGCTACACGCTGGTCGACGCGCATCTGGCATGGCACAAGGACACCGCGCACGGCAACGCCTGGGAGATCTTCGTGGACGGCAGCAACCTGCTCGACGAGGAAGCCCGCCCGCACACCTCGTTCCTCAAGGACCTGGCACCGCTGCCCGGCCGCGGCGTGGCGTTCGGGGTACGGATGTTCTTCTAGAGAACGTCTGAACAATTGCCGTCATCCCCGCGAAGGCCGGAGTGAGGTCGGATGTTTGCGAGCCACTGGTTCGCGTCCGAACGAACGCCCAAGCGCTATGCGCGCGGGCCGGGGACGCGAGATCCAGTGGCTTCAAGTCGCTGATTCACAACGTCCCTGGACGACTCGCTGCGCTCGCCCTGCGGGCCGTCCTTTTCGGACGATCTACGCGCTACGCGCTTGTCCCGCCTACGACCGCAGGAAGTCCAGTCGGGCGCGGGAGTGACGATCAAAAGCGAACTGATCAGAGTTCCCTGGGGACGGCAATGGCAACCGTGCACTGACAACAGGACTTCGAGCGCTACAGGACTCGCCCCATGTAGACCGCCTCGCGGCCGTACCCGTGCACCTGCTCGGCCAACGTGCCGGCCACCGGCAGCGCCTCGAACCCGAGCCGCTGCCAGAATTGCGCCGCACCGGGCACCGCGACCAACTCGGCGCGCTGCAGGCCGGCCCGTCGGGCCGCATCCAGTGCGCAGTCGACCAAGCGCCGGCCGAACCCCGCGCCGGTCGCCGTCGACGACACCGACAGGTCGTGCACGTAGAGGACGCGATCCGCATCGTCGGGCGGGGCATCAAGCACCGTGTCCACCGCCGGCGGCATTCCGCTGGGCCAAGGATGGGCAAGGATGTAGCCACAGAGTTCGCCGTCGCGCTCGGCGACCCGGCAGCAACCCGCGGCGATAGCGAGCCGGCTGGCGAAAGCCGCTGGCGAATCGCGCAATGCCGGCGCGTAGGCCGATGCCTGCAGGGCCAATGCAGCGGGCAGATCGGCTGACCGGAACGGGCGAAGGCGGCCGCCGCTGGTGGAATCAACACTCATATGCACGAACCCGGTGCGCGATTACCCGGCACTGGCGGCGCATTGCGCGCACACGCCGTGGACTTCCAGCGTCTGCGCGCGCGGCACGAAGCCCTGGGCGCGGGCGCGGGCCTCCAACGCCTCGACGATGGAGTCGTCTTCCAGCTCGG
>DATJBR010000023.1:0-7269 GCA_035515255.1 Lysobacter sp.
CGGCAGGCCCAACAGCTCGGCCATCGGCAAACCCACGACGGCATCGGCAGGCAACTCCAGCAATCCGGACGCGTCGTTGTCGGTCGCCAGCTCCTTGGCCGAGCACAACATGCCGAACGACTCGACCCCGCGCAGCTTGGCTGCACTGATCTGCATCCCGCCCGGCAGCACCGCCCCGACCTTCGCCAGCGGCGCCTTGAGGCCGGCACGCGCGTTCGGTGCACCACAGACGATCTGCACGATCTCGCCGTTGCCGGCGTCGACCTGGCAGACCTGCAGGCGGTCGGCTTCCGGGTGCTTCTCGGCGCTCACGATCTGCGCGACCACCACTCCCTCCAGCGACTCGCCCAGTCGGGTGACTTCCTCGACCTCCAGGCCGATCGCGGTCAGCGTCGCGACGAGCTCGTCGTGACTGGCGGTGGTCGGGACATGCTGGCGCAGCCAGTTTTCGGAGAATTTCATGCGTGGTATTCCGATACTTCCGCCGCAGCGGCTTTCATAGGAGCGGCTTCAGCCGCGAACGCGCAGGCAAACAGGCAACGGCGCAAAATCGTGAGCCGGTTCGCCCGATTCACGCGATCCGCGCACAAGCAAAACTCAGGCGAACTGCCGCAGGAAGCGCACATCGTTCTCGAAGAAGCTGCGCAGGTCGTCGACCCCGTAACGCAGCATCGCAAAGCGCTCGACCCCCAGGCCGAACGCATAGCCGGTGTACTTTTCCGGGTCGATGCCGATGTTGCGCAACACGTTCGGATGCACCATCCCGCAGCCCAGCACCTCCAGCCAGCGCTGGCTGCCATCGGGCTGCTGCCAGGCGATGTCGACCTCGGCTGACGGCTCGGTGAACGGGAAATAGCTGGGCCGGAAACGCATCTCGAAATCGCGCTCGAAGAAGGCGCGCACAAACTCGGTCAACGTGCCTTTCAGGTCTGCGAAGCTCGCGCGCTCATCCACCAGCAGGCCTTCGACCTGATGGAACATCGGGGTATGGGTCTGGTCGCTGTCGCTGCGGTAGACCTTGCCTGCGGCGATCATGCGCAGCGGCGGCCGGTCACCACGCGCGATGAGGTCTTCCATGTAGCGCACTTGCACGCCGGAGGTATGCGTGCGCAACAGGCGGCCATCGCCAAAATAGAAGGTGTCGTGCATCGCACGCGCCGGATGGTGCGGCGGGAAATTCAGCGCCTCGAAGTTGTGCCAGTCGTCCTCGATCTCCGGGCCGTCGGCAAGCTCGAAGCCCAACCGGCCGAAGATGTCGGTAATGCGCTCCAGCGTGCGGCTGACCGGATGCAGGCCGCCACGGGAGGCATTGATGCCCGGCAGGGTCACGTCGATGGTTTCCGCCGCCAGACGGGCGTCCAGGGCCGCGTCGTCGAGGCAGGCCTTGCGCCCGGCCAACGCGGCGGAAAGCGTGTCGCGCGCCTTGTTGATCGCCTCACCGGCGGCCTTGCGCTGGTCGCCCGGCAAGGCCCCCAACTGCTTCAGCTGGGCGGTGACGCTGCCGGACTTGCCCAGCAGGGCCACCCGCAACGCCTCGATCGCCTCGGGCGAATCGGCAGCGGCAATGTCGGCCAATGCCTGTTTGGTCAGTGTTTCGATGTCACTCATGCGCGAGTTCCTGTCACAGCCGCGATGACCGGGCCTTCTGGATGATCCTGCCGTCGCAGGAGCGGCTTTAGCCGCGATCGTTGAATCGGATCGTCGGCCGCTCCTGCAAAACCCCCGGCCCAAAACGAAACATGGGGAAGGACTTGCGCCCTTCCCCATGCGTGTACTTCGTTGCCTGATCGTCGCGCGCCGGGATCGACCCCGCGCGCAGACGATGGGACACCTTACGCTGCGAGTGCGCTCTTGGCTTTCTCGGTCAGCGCGGCAAAACCCTTGGCGTCGTGCACGGCGATATCCGCCAGCACCTTGCGATCCAGGGTGATGCCGGCCTTCATCAGGCCGTTCATGAAGCGGCTGTAGCTCAGGCCGTTGATGCGGGCCGCGGCGTTGATGCGGGTGATCCACAGCGAGCGGAAGTTGCGCTTCTTCTGCTTGCGGCCGATGTAGGCGTACTGCAGGGCCTTCGTGACCGCCTGATAGGCGACGCGATAGACCTTGCGGCGGGCGTGGTAGTAGCCCTTGGCCTGCTTCAGGATGTTCTTGTGGCGACGGCGCGCCTGTACACCACGTTTGACTCGTGCCATTTCTCAGTTCTCCTCAGGCGTACGGAAGCATGCGATTGATACGTCCAGCGTCTTCTGCGCGGACGTGGTTCGTCTGCCGCAGGTTGCGCTTCCGCTTGGTCGCCTTCTTGGTGAGGATATGGCTGCGGTTTGCGTGGCCGCACTTGAACTTGCCGGAAGCGGTCTTGCGAAAACGCTTGGCCGCTCCACGGTGGGTCTTGATCTTGGGCATTGCGAAGGTCCTTTCGGGGTTTTTGTCACTGACATGGGCGGTGGCATCGCCACACTTTCCGTCCTGCCCGTGCCGGTTGATAAGTCATTGATCCGGAAAGGATCAGCGACAGGTCCTGGCTCTCAAACAACACACCCGGCGAACCGGGCCCGCCATTATGCCGACGCCCTACCGGGGTTGCAACGCTTTTCATCGCGGATGGTCTGCAGCCCACCTGTGCGGATCACCCATTTGGCGCCCGCTGCAAGTCAGGGCGTTGCCGCCCTGCAGCGCAGATCCCGCGCGCGACGGTTACTTCTTCTTGGGCGCGATCATCATCACCATCTGCCGGCCTTCAAGGCGCGGACGCGATTCGATGACGATTTCCTCGCCAAGATCCAGCTCGATCCGGTCGGCCATCTGGCGACCCAGCTCCTGGTGGCGCATTTCGCGCCCGCGGAAGCGGATGTTGACCTTGATCTTGTCGCCCTCTTCCAGGAAGCGGCGCATGTTGCGCAGCTTGATCTGGTAGTCGCCTTCATCGGTGACCGGGCGGAACTTGATTTCCTTGATCTCGACCTGCTTCTGCTTCTTCTTGGCCGCATTGGCCTTTTTCTGCAGGTCGAAGATGTACTTGCCGAAATCCATGATGCGGCAGACCGGCGGATCGCCGTGGGGCTGGATCTCGACCAGGTCGAGTCCTTCTTCCTGCGCAAGCTCAAGGGCTTCGTCGCGCGTGAGCACGCCGACCATTTCGCCATCACTGCCGATCACGCGCACCTTGGGTACGCGGATTTCCTGATTCTTGCGGTTCCGCTTGTCGGGGGTACTGATGTTGCAATCTCCGGTATGGGTCAAAGCCAGCCGCAGGCGCGGCTGGACAGTATGAACTACGCGACGTCAGTGAGCGTCTTCACTACGTAAACGCTCGGCGAACTCGGCGACGGTCATCGACCCGAGGTCCTCCCCTCCGCGCGTACGCACCGCGACCAGGCCGTCTTCCTTCTCGCGGTCTCCGACCACCAGCAGGTACGGCACGCGCTGGAGCGTGTGCTCGCGGATCTTACGGCCGATTTTCTCGTTGCGCAAATCATTTTCGACCCGGAAGCCTTGATTTGAAAGGGATTTACCGACTTCGACGACGTAATCGGCCTGCGCATCGGTAATGTTCACCACCACCGCCTGCACCGGCGCCAGCCAGGCGGGGAACTGGCCCGCGTGATGCTCGATCAATATCCCGATGAAACGCTCCATCGAGCCGACGATGGCGCGGTGCAGCATGACGGGATGGCGGCGCTGGCTGGCCTCGTCGACGTATTCCGCGCCGAGCCGGCCCGGCATCATGAAATCGACCTGCATCGTGCCCAACTGCCAGGTGCGACCGATCGCGTCGCGCAGGTGGTACTCGATCTTGGGGCCGTAGAACGCGCCCTCGCCGGGCAGCTCTTCCCACTCCACGCCCGCGGCGCGCAATGCCGAACGCAGCGCGTCCTCGGCCTTGTCCCAGGTTTCGTCATCGCCCAGTCGCGGTTCGGGACGCAAGGCCAGCTTGACCTGCACGTCGGTGAAACCGAAGTCCGCGTACACCTGCATCGCCTGCCGGTGGAACGCGGTGACCTCCGATTCGATCTGCGCCTCGGTGCAGAACACGTGGCCGTCGTCCTGGGTGAAACCGCGCACGCGCAGGATGCCGTGCAGTGCGCCGGACGGCTCGTTGCGGTGGCAGGCGCCGAACTCGCCGTAGCGGATCGGCAGGTCGCGGTAGCTGTGCAGGCCATGGTTGAACACCTGCACGTGGCCGGGGCAGTTCATCGGCTTGAGCGCGTAGGTGCGCTTTTCCGACTCGGTGAAGAACATGTTTTCCTGGTAGTTGTCCCAGTGGCCGGACTTCTTCCACAGCGACACGTCGAGGATCTGCGGACAGCGCACCTCGTCGTAGCCGCTGTTGCGGTAGACCTTGCGCATGTACTGCTCGACCGCCTGCCAGATCGCCCAGCCCTTGGGATGCCAGAACACCAGCCCCGGCGCCTCTTCCTGCATGTGGAACAGGTCCTGCTGGCGCGCGATCTTGCGATGGTCGCGTTTCTCGGCCTCCTCCAGCTGCAACAGGTAGGCCTTCAGTTCCTTGTCGTTGAGCCAGGCGGTGCCGTAGATGCGGCTGAGCATCTGGTTGTTGTGGTCGCCGCGCCAATACGCGCCGGCGACCTTCATCAACTTGAAGCTGCGCAGCTTGTCCGTGGCCGGCACATGCGGGCCACGGCACAGGTCGGTGAACTCGCCCTGAGTGTACAGCGACAGGTCCTCGCCGGCGGGGATCGACTCGATGATCTCGGCCTTGAAGTGCTCGCCCATGCCGTTGAAAAACACGACCGCCTCGTCGCGCGACTTCACGCTGCGACTGACCGGCAGGGCTTCCTTGGCGATCTTCTGCATCTCGGCTTCGATCGCCGGCAGGTCCTCGGGCGTAAACGGACGCTCGTAGGCGAAGTCGTAATAGAAGCCGTTGTCGATCACCGGGCCGATGGTCACCTGCGCGCCGGGGAACAGGCGCTGCACGGCCTGCGCCAGCAGATGCGCGGTGGAGTGACGCAGCACTTCCAGCGCATCGGGGTGCTTGTCGGTGACGATCTCCAGCGCAGCGTCGCGATCGATGCGGAAACTGGTATCGACCAGCTCGCCATCGACCTTGCCGGCCAGCGCAGCCTTGGCCAGGCCGGGGCCGATCGAGAGCGCGATATCAGCGACGCTGACGGGGTGGTCGAACTCGCGGCGGCTGCCGTCGGGAAGGGTAATTGTGATCATGAGGTCTGGTGTTCGGGCTTTTTGTAGGAGCGGCTTCAGCCGCGATCTGGAACCGGACGAGCGACCGGATATCCGATCGCGGCTGAAGCCGCTCCTACAACCGCAAGGAGTCCAATCGGACAAGGCTGGAAGAGGCGCGGGCAAACAAAAAGCGCCACGAAGGCGCCTGCGCAGAGCGGAACCTCGGGCGGTTCAACGGCGGATGGTGGTAGTGCTCATGTCACACACTCGGCCGGCGCGTTGGCGCGGGTCACCTGGATGGTCGTGGAAAGCGGCACGCAAGGCACCGCGGGGCTGCCTAATATTGAGGACGGATCATGCCAAGTCAATGTCCGGTCACGGAACGCCTGGCGAACACTCGGCAGCCGTCTGCTGGCTGGGGGAGCAAATTCACAACGCATCGGCCAAGACCATCAGGCTGCGATGCGCGCGCCTGAAGGCATCAAGCGTGGTGCCGTGTGGTGCCAGCACGCTGTTGACCGCGACCGCATGGGCTTCGCGCAGGTAGCCGGTCAAGGCGGATAGCCCGGCCCTGGCCTGCGCCCGGTGTTGCCCAACCGCTTCGGGAAACAGGTTCTGGAGGGCGTCACTCCATTGACCGGACCATACCCGGGTGGCCAGCGGCGACTGCTGGCCCGCGAGCCACCACAGCGCCACCGCGCGTCCAACATCCTTGACGAAACGTGGCGGATTGCCCGGCAAGCCGGCAATCGGGGTGCGATCCGGATCGGCATGTTCCAGCAGGTGAGCCAACGCCATATTGGCCGGCCGCGCGACCCGCAGGCCCTGGGGCGACTCCAGTGCCGCGTGGATCGCCACCGGCATGTACCGGAAGCTGGGCAATCCGAAATCGCCTTGCGGCGTCCTGAAGCGATGCCACTGCTTGCGCGCGACCTGTTCCTGCGACGGCTCGCAGAGCAATTCGACAAACCAGCCGCCCTCGCCGCCCGGCGGCGCCACCCGCAGCGCGGGCAAGTCACCGGTCGGCGTCAAGGGCGTTCCCGGCGTCATGCCATTCGGAAACCGGGACTGCCAGCCTTCCCCCAGCAACTGCTTCCCAAGGGCTTCGGCGGTGGTCACCGCGCTCACCGAGGGCCGCAACAGCAGGTCGATGTCCTTGGTCGCAACCATCGCCGTGTGGGCGACGTCGCGGAATGCCCACGCGGTGGCGATGCTGCCGATGACCACGATGTTGGATCGCAACTCGGTCGGTATGCGCTCCGCCACGCGCCACAGCAGGGCGTCGGCATCCAGTTGGAGCATCGGCGGGTTCACTGCCCCATCGCCCGGGCGTATTGGATGGCCTGCTCGCGCAGCCCCAGATCAAGCAAGGCCAGCAGCACATCCATCGGGTAGGCGCAGCGCGTGCCGTCCGGCGTCATGTGCCGCGTGAACGAAACATCGGCGCGGACGATCGTGACCACCACCGGTGCCGGCGCAAGGACATTGGGTTCCAGTTCGAGACCATCGTCGAGCAGTCGCAACAGCTCCGCATCGAAGGCATCGCACTGCCGACCGACCTGCGCCACCAGATCCAGGCGCGGCGTTCCGATGAGGTCCAGCGTCGGCACGTCACGTTGCGCGACCGGCGTGCCGGACAAGGACAGCACGCTCCAATCGGGTGGCCCGTCGCGCTGCAACAACACCTGTGCACGCGCCAGCAACGTGGCCGGCGACCTGATCTGCGCGCCACGCTCGAACCGGAACCGGAGCGTCTGCGGCAGTGCGCCAACCCGGCCCAGCGCTTCCAGTGAGAGATCCTCCGCAGACACTCCGAGCCGGCGCAGGCTCTCGATGATGCCCGCATCCCGCAACGCCGACAGCGCCTTGCGTATCGGCGTCTGGGAGGCACCAATCGCCTCGATGAGGCCCGGCTGGGTGCCGCTAACCGGGGCGATTTCTCCCGCCGCTTGCGGAAGTGCGGTGCCGTCGAGGCTGGCGCCAATCAACAGCCGCAACACCTCATGGCGATAGTTCGGGCGGCCCAACGGCACCAGCAATCCGGCACCCCGCTCCCGCACCGCTTCGATGACAAGCTTCAGGCGACCGCGCACAGCGGGTGCCAACGCCGGCAGCACCCGATCC
>DATJBR010000024.1:0-7375 GCA_035515255.1 Lysobacter sp.
CGGTCCGGCGACCTTGCCGGAAGCCGTATTGCAGCAGGCCCAGGCCGAATTTCTCGACCGCCGTGCCGCGGGCGCATCGGTACTCGAGCTGAGCCATCGCGGGCCGGAGTTCATGCAGGTGGCGGAAGAGGCGGAAGCCGACCTGCGCACGCTGCTGTCGATCCCGGACGACTACGCGGTGTTGTTCCTGCAGGGCGGAGCGACCACCCAGCAGGCGCTGATTCCGTTGAATTTCGCCGATCCCGGACAGGCGGCGGATTACGTGCTCACCGGCCACTGGGGGGCAACGGCCCTGAAGCAGGCCGAGCCCTACGTGAAGGCGCATATCGCCGCCGACACGTCGGTCGATGGCTATCGCGGCCTGCCCGCGCGGGACGGGTGGACGCTTTCCAGCGATGCGGCCTATGTCCATTACACCGCCAACGAGACCATCCACGGCGTCGAATTCCGCGATATTCCCGATGTCGGTGATGTACCGCTGATCGGCGATTTCAGTTCCAGCATCGCCGCCGGGCCTCTGGATGTATCCCGCTTCGGTGTGATCTATGCGGGGGCGCAGAAGAACCTGGGCCCGGTCGGGATCACGGTCGTGATCGTGCGGCGCGACCTGCTTGAGCGCGCCGGACAGCCACGCGCGCCGATCCTCGACTACCGCGCCCACGCCAGGGCGGGATCGATGCTCAACACCCCGCCGACCTTCAACTGGTATCTGGCCGGACTGGTGTTCAAGTGGATGCTGGCCGAAGGCGGCGTGACGGAATTCGCCCGGCGCAATGCGCGCAAGGCCGCGGTGCTGTACGAGGCGATCGACGGGTCCGGTGGGTTCTATCGCAACACCGTGGCGGTGGATGCGCGTTCGCGGATGAATGTCGTCTTCTCGCTGCATGACAATGCGCTGGATGCGCGTTTCCTGGCCGAGGCGAAGGAGGCGGGCCTGATCTCGTTGAAGGGTCACCGCGTGCTTGGCGGGATGCGCGCTTCGATCTACAACGCGATGCCCGAAGCCGGCGCACAGGCGCTGGCCGGATTCATGGGCGACTTCTGCAAGAGGAATGGCTGAGATGGCCGGCAAGATGAAGCCGCCGGCGGCGGACAAGCCGGCGCGCGGCGGCAAGCTTGTCGCGGCCGCAACGGTCAAGGCGACAAAGAAAGTGGTCGTCGGGAAAGCCGTTGTTGGTACGAAGGGGCCAGGCACACCTTCGCGTCCTGTCCCCGCAAAAAAAGCGAAAAAATCGGACCGGTCCGCAAAGCTCGGCACGCCGGAGTTGGGGGTGTTGCGGGAGCGGGTCGACGGCATCGACCGCACGATCCAGACCCTGATCGCCGAGCGCGCGCAGTTCGCCAACCAGATCGGCAAGGCCAAGGGGCCGCTGGCGGCGGCGATCGATTACTACCGGCCCGAGCGCGAGGCGCAGGTGCTGCGGCGGGTGGTGGACCGCAACGACGGTCCGCTCAACGACGAGGTGCTGGTGCGCGTGTTCCGCGAGATCATGTCGGCCTGCCTGGCACAGCAGGAGCCGCTCAAGATCGGCTACCTCGGCCCGGAAGGCACGCATTCGCAGCAGGCGGTCTACAAGCACTTCGGCCACTCCATCCACGGCCTGCCGCTGGGCAGCATCGAGGAGGTGTTCGGCGAGGTCGAGTCGGGCGCCGCGGATTTCGGCGTGGTGCCGGTGGAGAACTCCACTCAGGGCACGATCCAGTCGACGCTGGATACGTTCCTGAGCTCGGAGGTGAAGATCTGCGGCGAGGTCGAGCTGCGCGTGCATCAGCACCTGTTGTCGCGCAGTGGGCGCATCGAGGACATCGAGCGGGTGTATTCGCATCCGCAGTCGTTCGCCCAGTGCAAGGCGTGGCTGCGGCAGTACCTGCCGCATGCCGAGAAGGTGCCGCTGGGCAGCAATGCCGAAGCCGCCCGTCGCGCCCGCAGTGCGGATGACGCGGCGGCGATTGCTGGCATCAGCACCGCCACCGTGTACGGCCTGAAAGCGGTCGCCGGTCCGATCGAGGACCGTCCCGACAACACCACGCGGTTCCTGGTGCTGGGCCGCGAGCTGTTCCCCGCCTCGGGCAACGACCGCACTTCGCTGCTGATCTTCATCAAGGACCAGCCCGGCGCGCTGTACCACGTGCTGGCACCGTTCGCGCGGCACGGCCTGAGCATGAACCGGATCGAATCCCGCCCCGGCCATACCGGGCGCTGGCAGTACGCGTTCTTCGTCGATGTCGGCGGCCATGTCGAGCAGGAAGCGATGCGTCTGGCGCTGGCCGAACTGGACGGGTTCGCCGAGCAGGTCCGGGTGCTCGGCTCCTATCCGGTGGCGATCCTGTGAGTGGCCAGACACGTCAGGACTGGATCGCCACGCCCGGCCGCGCGCTGCAGGGCGGCGTACGCGTTCCCGGCGACAAGTCGGTTTCGCACAGGGCGGTGATGCTGGGTGCGCTGGCCGATGGCGTCACCGAGATCCACGGCTTTCTGGAAGGCGAGGACACCCGCGCCACCGCACGCATCTTCGGCCAGATGGGCGTGCGGATCGAGACTCCCGAAGCGACCCGCTGCACCGTCCGCGGCGTGGGCCTGCACGGCCTGCGCGGAACCGACGCGCCGCTGGATTGCGGCAACGCCGGCACCGGCATGCGCCTGCTCGCGGGTGTGCTGGCGGGGCAGGCGTTCGACAGCGTGCTGGTCGGCGATACCTCGCTGTCCGGACGGCCGATGCGGCGAGTCACCGAACCGCTGGCGGCGATGGGCGCGCGGATCGAGACGGGTACCGATGGTGTGCCGCCGCTGCGCATCACCGGCGGCCGAACCTTGCAAGGCATCACCTACGCGTTGCCGGTGGCCAGTGCACAGGTGAAGTCGGCCGTGCTGCTGGCCGGCCTGTACGCCGAGGGCGAGACCGTCGTGCGCGAGCCGCATCCGACCCGTGATTACACCGAGCGCATGCTGGCGGCCTTCGGCTGGCCGATCGAGTTTGGTCCCGGCATCGCCCGGTTGAGCGGCGGCCATCGCCTGCGCGGCACGCGGGTGGACGTTCCGGCGGACTTCTCGTCGGCGGCGTACTTCCTGGTCGCCGCCAGCGTGATCCCGGGTTCGGAACTGCGGCTGGAAGCGGTCGGCATGAACCCACGCCGCACCGGACTGCTGCACGCACTGCGATTGATGGGCGCCGATATCCGCGAGGAGAACCCGCGCGACAACGGCGGCGAGTCGGTGGCCGATCTGATCGTGCGCCATGCACCGCTGCAAGGCATTGAAGTGCCCGAGGCGCTGGTGCCGGACATGATCGACGAGTTCCCCGCGCTGTTCATCGCTGCGGCCTGCGCGAGCGGAACCACCGTGGTTCGTGATGCGGCCGAATTGCGGGTAAAGGAGTCCGACCGCATCGCGACGATGGCGACCGGACTGCGGACGCTGGGCATCCCGATCGAGGAAACGCCGGATGGCGCGGTGATCGAGGGCGGACGTTTCGGCGGCGGCAGCATCGACAGCCACGGCGACCACCGCATCGCGATGAGCTTTGCGGTGGCGGCGCAGCTTGCCGGGGGCGAGGTGCAGATCAACGACATCGCGAATGTCGCGACCTCGTTCCCCGGGTTCGTCGAGCTGGCGGGCGGGGTCGGGATGGGTATCGAGGTTCCCTCCGCGTCATAGCGTTTGCGGGATCCGTACCGACGAACGCTGGTTGCAATGTACAGGTCGCGACTGACGTCGCTCCTGCGCAAAGCGGGTGGTGGTGACAATCGCGTCTGGCGCATTAGCACGCCTGAAAACGCGCGACGCCGCGTTATGCTCGCCCGATGCTGAGTTTCACTGTCGTCGCCCTCGCAAGTCTGGCCTGGCTTGGACTGATGTTCGGGGCGGCGCTGTATGCCGAGCGCCACCCGACGGTATTCGCGCGCCATTGGCGGCATGTGTATGCCTTGTCGCTGGCGGTGCACTGCACCTCGTGGACGTTCTACGGCACCGTCACCCAGGCGGCGAGGTACGGCTGGCCGCTGCCGCCGACCTTCCTCGGCGCGATCCTGCTGTACGCGCTGGCGGTCGGCTTCATGGTCAGGCTGGTGCGGCTGGCGCGCGAGACCAATGCCACCTCGATCGCCGACCTGATCGCCACCCGGCTGGGCAAGGATGCGTGGCTGGCGGCGACGGTCACCCTGGTCGCCGCGCTCGGCCTGATTCCCTACATCGCGCTGCAGTTGAAGGCGGTCGCGATGAGTTTCGCGATGCTGACCACCAGCAACGCGGGCAGCACGGCGCCGGCGTGGCAGGACAGTGCCCTGTACGTTGCGCTGGCGATGGCGGTGTTCGCGATGCTGTTCGGTACCCGGCGGGCGAGTGCGACCGAGCACAACCGCGGGCTGGTGCTGGCGATGGCGTTCGAGTCGGTGTTCAAGCTGGCGGCAATGCTGGCGATCGGGGCGTTTGTCTGGTTTGGGCTGGACATGTCCGGGCTGGAGACCGGCATTGCGCTGCCGCCGGTGGAGGAGGCAATCCCGGCCGAGCCGTCCGGTGGGTTCGTGCCGCTGGTGCTGCTGGGCGCGCTGGCGATGTTCATCCTGCCGCACCAGTTCCATATCGGCGTGGTCGAGTGCCGCGATGAGCGCGACGTGCGCACTGCGCGCTGGCAGTTCCCGCTGTATCTGGTGCTGATCGCGCTGCCGGTGCTGCCGTTGGCGACCGCCGGGGCGGTGTTGCTGGGCGATACGGTGCCGTCGGACATGTACGTGCTGGCGCTGCCCTTGTCGCAGGGGCATGAGGGGCTGGCGTTGTTCGCGTTTCTCGGCGGGCTCAGCGCGGCCACCGGCATGGTCGTGGTCAGCACGCTGACGCTCGGTCTGATGATCGGCAACCACTGGTTCGCGCCGGGCCTGCTGCGTGGCGCCTGGTCGCGCAACGACGGCAGCGACCTGCGTGGCAGCGTGTTGCTGCTGCGTCGTGGCGGCATCGTGGTGATCATGCTGCTGGCGTGGGGTTACAGCCGGCTGGTCGGCGGCAACGAGGCGCTGGCGGATGTGGGCGCGGTGTCGTTCTCGGCGTTGGCGACGCTCGCACCGGCGCTGGCCTTCGCGGTGTGGCGGCCGCAGACGCCGCCGCGCGCGGCCGTGATCGGGGTGGTGGTCGGGTTCGCCGCGTGGGCGTGGGTGTTGCTTCTGCCGACGATGTTCGAGCTGGGCGGGCAGCCGCCGGCCTGGATCGAAGCCGGACCGTTCGGCCTGCGGCTGCTGTCGCCGGATGGCCTGTTCGGCCTGACCGGTTGGAGCCGGCTCGGGCGCGCGGTGGGGGCAAGCCTGTTTCTGGGCACGCTGGCGACGGTGCTGGGCTGGATCTGGCGCCGCGATACGCCGCGCCGCAGCTATCGCGGTCTGGATGCCAAGACTTTGCGCGATGCGAGCCTGCGGTTCCTGCCGCGCGAACGGGTGCTGCAGTTGCTGCGCGGCGTGCCCGCTGCCGGCGCGGTACCGGTGCCGGTCGAGGCCGGGATCGAGCGTGAACTGGCAGCCGTGCTCGGCTCGGCGTCGGCGCGGGTGTTGCTGGATGCCGCGCGGCGCGAGACCGGACGCGACCTGGATACCGTCGCGACGATCGTCGGCGAGGCCTCGGCCGACCTGCGTTTCAACCAGCGCGTGCTGGAGGCGGCACTGCAGAACATGAGCCAGGGCATCAGTGTGGTCGATGCGCAACTGCGGCTGGTGGCATGGAACCGACGCTATGCGGAGCTGTTCCAGTACCCCGCGGAGCTGCTGCAGGTTGGCCGGCCGATTGCCGACCTGTCGCGCTGGGCGCTGGAGAAGCTGCCGCCGCAGGGCGATATCGAGCGTGCGCTGGAGCGGCGGCTGGCATTCATGCGCGCCGGCACACCGCACCTGACCGAGAGGGTGATGCCGGGCAGCGCGACGCCCGCCGGTGGTATCGCGGAGGACATGATCATCGAGATCCGCGGCAATCCGATGCCGGGCGGTGGTTTCGTGGCGACCTTTACCGACGTCACCGATTTCCGTCGCGCCGAGGCGGGCCTGCTGCAGGCCAACGAGACGCTGGAGCACCGAGTGGTCGAACGCACCGCCGACCTGCAGATCGCCACCCGCGAAGCCGAGCGCGCCAACGATGCCAAGAGTCGCTTCCTGGCCGCGATCGGCCACGACCTGATGCAGCCGCTGCACGCCGCGCAACTGTTCACCGATGCGCTGTCCACCCAGCTGGCCGGACAGGCGCAGCGCGACGTGCTGGCGCAGATCGGCGGTGCGCTGGACTCGACCAGTGACCTGTTGATCGGCCTGCTGGACATGTCGCGGCTGGAAGCGGGCGGGCTGGTGCCGGAACCACGGGACTTCCCGTTGGCCGAGGTGCTGGAGCCGCTGGCCTCGGAGTTCAGCGCGATCGCGGCGGCGCGTGGCCTGGCCTTCCGTTTCGCGCCCACCGCCGCCTGGGTCCACAGTGATCCCCAACTGCTGCGACGGGCGCTGCAGAACTTCCTCGCCAACGCGGTGCGCTATACCGCGGCCGGCAGCGTGCTGCTGGGTGTCCGGCGCATCGGCGGCGGGTGGCGGATCGAGGTCCACGACACGGGGCCGGGCATCGAACCGGCGATGCAGACGGCGATCTTCGAGGAATTCCGTCGTGGCGACGATGCGCCGGGACAAGGGTTGGGCCTGGGGCTGTCGATCGCCGACCGCATCGCCCAATTGCTGCATGCGCCCTTGAGCCTGCGCAGCACACCGGGGCGGGGCACGGTGTTCGCGGTGCAGGTCGCGATGGCTTCGGCCCGGGTCGTGTCGACATCGCCGGTGACGCGTGGCCTGGTGGGCCTGCCCGTGCTGCTGGTGGACAACGACCCGCAGGCCTTGTCGGCGCTTGCCGGCATCCTGCGTGGCTGGGGTTGCCAGGTGCTCGATGCCGCAGACCGGACCGGCGCGCGGGCGCGCATGGCCGAAGCCGCAGCGGCGCTGTGGCTGTTCGATTACCACCTCGACGACGGCGATACCGGCGTTGCGCTGGCGGCCGATCTGTCCGGGACCCACGGTGCGCGCCCGACCTTGATCCTCAGCGCCGACACAGGCCAAGCCGTCCGTCGCGCGGTGATGGAAGCCGGTCATTCGCTGTTGGCCAAACCGCTCAAGCCGCTGGCGCTGAAGTCCGTGCTCGACCGCTTGCTCGCCGCGAGCGAAGTGCGAAGCGGCATCACAACCGCGGCTCACCCGGCTCCGACAGGCCGCACCTTACCGTTTGCGCCGTAGTCTGGTCCGCGCCTGTCCGGGTGCACAGATCAACCCGAGGAGTCGATGCATGCCGTCCGTCCGCCTGAAGTGCTTCCACTGGCGCGTCGTCTCGATGGCTGGAGTGGTGGCCGTGCTGCTGACCGGCTGCGCCGAG